>JBGQJX010000260.1:0-6033 GCA_041499255.1 Ktedonobacteraceae bacterium
CGAGCTTCAATCAACCGCAGTAAGCGAGAGACGCTGGGCCGACCTACTGCACTACACTCGCTCAGGTGATGTCCTGCTTGCCTTCCTCGAACTGACGGCGAATATACCCTCACCAGCGCTGCGCAGCCAGGCCCTGGCTTTCGCCATGGGCTATCTTTCGCATATAGCCACGGATATCGCCCTCAACCCTTACATCAATATCCTGACAAGCAGCTATTCAACCGGAAAGGTACCAGGAAAATTCGCCCCTCTGGGGATACACTTTTACATTGAAATCTGCCTCGATGAATATATCGCCCAAACCTTTTTTAACCAGCCTCTTTATCAATGGATCGGTCAACCCTGGGGACAATATATGGAGCCAGCAGCCTCGGATTGTATCAAACCTGCTACAATCTCAGCGCAAGTGCTGCATTTGCTGAACGATGCGCTAGAAGTCACCCACGAATTGACTGAAAAGCAGGGTCAAGATTTTAAGCAAGATTACCTGGTTGGGCTACAGCAACTGCACAGGTACCTGGCCGGACGCGGCTCATTTCGCTTGTTCACCTTCAAAGCGCTGACCAGTAGTCGAGCAAATAACCCGTTTATTGCAATATTTGCCGGTAATTCTCGCGAGCCGGGTATCTTCAACTACCAGCAGGTTATGGCGTACGCAGTGCGCTTAAGTGAGCATCTCTGTAGGCGTGCCATCGGATACTACGCGGCATTGCGCAACACCTCCGCTTCAGCAAGCGAAAGGAATCAGAAACGCGTTGCGCTTTGCGATGATCTGCGAAATTGGGACCTGGAGAGTGGATATACGAAGATGACAACTCCTGATAAGGAACCTCGCATGGTGCATAACTGGGATCATTTCGCCAGTCTCTGGGAGAATGAGGTCAAATCAATGACTACCGCTCAAGAACTGGGCAAGTAGCAAAGTCAAGAGGCAGTAGTCTGAAGGTAAAACATAAGGACACCCTGAAAAGGTGTCCTTTTTATTTATCAGTGCCCAAGAATAGCAATATGGAAGATGCTAATCTTAGCGCGCAAAAATGAAATGTAGACCAACAGCGCTTGCAGCCCCGAGAATAAGAGCCAGGAGTTGCAGTAAACGATATCTTAAACGAAGTGCGCGGACATCAAGGGCTATGGCTTTAGAGCCGCTGGATTGTCGAACATAATTTTCTTGCTGCATATTATTTTCCTTTTATTGGAAGGCCAAGCCAATCTTCAGACAAAAGAACATTTTTCTGAAAGCTTCCTTACAATACTATACGCACGAGCCAGGCATTTAGTTGCATCAAGTTTCAGAACAAGGCCCGTTACATTTATTACAACTTGGAGAGTAAGGAAAATATTCCGTAATAGCTCCTCGAATCAATCCCGATTCTAAAACAGGCTACGCCGATCGCTCCTGCCCACCACCATCCCGCCCTCGAACAATAGAAGAGCCAGCATCGCCCGCTTCATCCTCAATACTAGAGGAAATCAAATCACTATGCATTTCAAGTAAGCGGCGTGCCCGTCCATATTCTTGATCGAGCAGCACGCGGAATACCTGCTCGCAAACAGCCAGCGACTCTGCCGCCGCGGCACGCTTTGCAGCAGTTAATGCGCCCAGCATATCGTGCCGTTTGGCGGTGCGAAAGAGAACATGGACTTTTTCTAATACTTCTGCAAATTCCGCGTGAACCTGGTTATTCCAATCTTGTAATTCGACGAGCGCCACCGCCTTCGCTAGAAAACGGGCGCACACCTTTATAACCCTGTTATATTCACTGCTGCGTGCCTCTACCAGAGCATGTTGAATGCGCAACTCATCGGCAACATCCATCGCCACAATAGAAAAAATACTTGCTTCTCCTCCCATCTCACGAATCTCATGGGCAAGCTGGCGAAAATGTTTCTCTACCTCTTCTGAA
Organism: Ktedonobacteraceae bacterium; assembly: GCA_041499255.1. Taxonomy (GTDB): domain Bacteria; phylum Chloroflexota; class Ktedonobacteria; order Ktedonobacterales; family Ktedonobacteraceae; genus UBA11361. The sequence continues at coordinate 1,908 of JBGQJX010000260.1, forward strand.
AAGGGCAGCAAATAGACCGAATTTTGCAGCGCGAAAGCGCCCAGATTCTGTAAACGTCGCCAAACCCACACCCGTTTCTGCGATGGTTCACTGGGTACTTTGTAAGTGAGTTGCAACCAGCGCACAGGATCGCGCTCCACCATAATTATATCCACTCCCTCTAGGGGCCCAATTTATTGCACCATTTTTGTAACAATAGTTACCAACTGCGGCTATGGTACTCCAATGGCTATGCAAAGTCAAGCCTCTTCCATTCTGCCAGAGAGGGCTTTGCTGGCGATGTGATATAATTTGTTTTTCATGCCACAGGAGATTAGTTGTATGAAACCGAAAGAGTATCTTGTCCTCTTCTCACTGGCCGCTTTATGGGGCGCATCTTTTCTTTTTATTAAGGTCGCGATCGCCGATATGACACCTCTTACCCTGGTCGCTGTGCGCCTTGTCTTGGGCGCGCTGGGATTATTGCTGGTCGTCCCTTTTAAACCCTCCATCATGAATGGTTGGCATTCGCGCCTCTGGGGATTCTTCGTGGTAGCCATCTTCAATGCCGTTATACCGTACCTGACCATCAGTTGGGGTGAGGAGTATATCTCCTCGGGCATGGCCGCCATTCTGAATGCAACCACGCCGTTGGTAGTGGTCGTCGTCTCGCACTGGTGGCCGAGGGGCGAAAAGCTAACGTGGATGCGCGTGGGAGGCGTGTTGATCGGCTTCCTGGGAGTTGGACTCCTGGTTGGGCCTGCGGCCTTTACGCCCACCGGCTCGAATATGTTTCTCTTTGGGGCCCTGCTCGTCTTTATCGGATCGGCAAGCTATGCTTTCGGCAGTCTGTTTGCGCTGAGAATGCTTTCGGGACTACCATTGATGCAACCAGCTATCGGTCAAACCGCGATGGGCGCTGTGTTACTGGCCCCCTTTGCGACTATCGCCTTTGTGGTACAGCCGCAGCATCCATTGCATATGCCGCTTGTCTGGTCCGTGGGATCAGCGTTAGCATTGGCTCTGGGAGGAACCTCGCTAGCGTACATCTGTTACTACTGGCTGATCGCGCGCGTAGGGCCAACACGCACCCTGATTGTCACCTACCTGCTGCCCTGTACAGCATTGATTTACGGGGCGCTGCTGCTGCAAGAACCGGTTGGTATCAACGCAATCGGCGGCCTGGCGCTGATACTGACAGGCATCTTCTTCGCTGGCAAGAAAACAGCCCAGAAGACAGCTGCTGAAACTCCTTCCCCTGAGCTTCAAACCCAGGAGCGGAAGCAATAGGTATCATGTCGCCTTTAGCAGTTTTTGCTGCAGGCCATGCAATTACAGCGTAATTGCTTACCTCGGTGAAACACCTGATACTCTTGATACTCTTGATACAGTGAGTCGCCTCGACTCAAACTTTTCTTAAACATACTTGATACAGTGATACACCTGATACTCTTGATACAGTGAGTCGCCTCGACTCAAACTTTTCTTACATACTTGCTTGAAACTAGAGGACTCAAACAATGGATAAAAGCACTCGCGAAGCTATCGCTACGTTCCTCGCGCAATACGACACGCTTGCCCTTGCGACAGAACATGAAGGGCAACCCTACGTGACGCGTGTTTTTTATGCTGAACAACCGGTCACGGATACCAACCTGACCCTCTATGGAACGTTTATTACTACCTCGCGTAAGCTGGCGAACCTGCGCCAAAATCCGCGTGTCGGATTGTTCATCGGCCCATCTGAGCCAACTACATGGCTCGAAGCAACAGCCATTGCGCATGTGCACTCCGATGTAGGGGCCCCATCCATTGCGCCCGTGCGCGAGATGATCGAAAAAAAGTCCACCGTCGCCGCGGCATTTATTGCCCGTGTACCCATTGTAGCAGTTGAACTGCGGGTGAACTGGCTGCGCATCACCAATGTTGCAACCAGCCCCATGCGTATAGAAGCAACATTTGAGTCGTCAATTGTTGGTGGGGAGTAACTCCGATGAAGCAGTTGAAGCTCCTGCTGCAGGCAACACGTGCGCGCACATTACCCGTGATGATCGCCCCGGTGTTAATAGGCTCCGTTCTTGCCTGGCAACAGGGTACTCCATTCCAATGGTTTTTTTTCGCGCTGGCTTTGCTGGGATCATTGGCGGCGCACCTGGGAGCCAACGTGGTCAATGACCTCTTTGACTTTGCCAAAGGCGCCGACCAGGCAGCGCAACAATTGGCCCCCGAAGGAACGACGATCGCTACCGGCTCTCAAGCGCTTATGAGCGGCAAATTCTCCCTGGGCGCTTTCCGAGGACTGGCTTTGGGCCTCTTCGCGTTCGCTTTGCTCTGCGGCATTGTATTAACCATTTTTCGTCCCTGGGCGGTCGCTTTTGGCATTGCTGGCTTCCTGCTGGCCTTTTTTTATGTCGCGCCGCCCCTGCGCCTGGCTTACGTGGGACGCGGACTGGGTGAATTGGATATTCTGATCTCCTTTGGCGTACTGCCGCTGGTCGGCTCTTACTACGTTCAAACAGGCAACGTGACACTCAGCGCCCTGCTGGCCTCGCTGCCCGTTGGTCTCTATACCATGACGGTTCTTTACTTTCACCACTTTTTACACTGGCGTGCTGACGCTGCCGTAGTAAAATTGACCCCTGTCGTGTTACTCGGGGAGCGACGAGCGCGCATCGTTGGAGATGTTTTGCTCTCACTCATTGCGGTGACGATACTCTTTGACGCGCTGTTCAATATTTTCCCCTGGTACAGCTTCATCGCTGCTTTCACAGTCATTCCTGTGCTGAATGCGCTGCGCCATGCAACAGGAGACCTGAAAAACTACCTCTCGTTGATGGCCGCCAACCTGAACGGCAACCTGCAAGCAGCTCTGGTGATCCTGGTCGCGTTACTCGTGCGCGGTTTTATACACGTATAGGAGTCCAATTCATTACACCACCTGCTCATCACACAATTTTGTGATTGTATAAGCTTGCATACTGTGTAATATATGCTTATACTTATTGATAAGTGTACTCCCAAGCGGATCAAGCACACCTCTCTTAAATAGTAGAAAGGAGGCACAACAAAACACACCCCGGTTAGATCATTTGGTTCTCTTTCATTTCATTTCATTGCCGTGCAACGTCTTTTCGCCTTATCCACCTATAGCCTACCTATAGCGCAAGGGCGAACATGAAGCCATCCACCCCGGCTTGTGGATGACGTTTCCTACCTAACTCTGCAGGCAAGGGTGCCTGCGACAAGCAGATGCAAGGTCTCAACTACACATTTGACCGGTTTGTACAGAGAAAAGTACATTGTATTGCTAGTCTCTTCATGAAAGGTGGGACACTCAATGGCCCAAATCGCAGCAGAACGCTCGGAATCCGCAGCCGTAGCTAACCCTGCACCACTCGGACTTAGCGCCTTCGCCCTTACAACGTTCGTCCTTAGCTCCGCCAACGCTCAATTGTTCACAACCAACGCAATTGTCATTGGCCTTGCCCTCTTCTATGGAGGTATTGTTCAGCTTATTGCTGGTGTACAGGAGTTCAGGGCAGGTAACACCTTTGGTGCAACCGCTTTCTGTTCTTATGGAGGCTTCTGGCTAGCACTTGGTTTTGTCCTCTTGCCTAGCTCAGGTATTGTAGCGGCGTATATCCCAAAGGGGGCAGCTGCCCCTAGCGCCGATTTCCATACCGCCCTTGGCTACTTCCTGCTTGGCTGGACGATCTTCACAGGGTTAATGTTCCTCGGGACGCTGAGGCTCAACATGGCTCTTATTGCAGTTTTCGGTTTCCTTTTCCTGACCTTCCTCTCGTTGGCAGTGGCTGAACTTGGTGGTGGCACCGTTTTCACCACTATCGGCGGCTGGCTTGGCATCATTACAGCGCTTGTAGCCTGGTATACCGCACTCGCCGGTGTACTCGGCAGGACAGGCATGTTCTCTCTGCCTGTAGGATCATTAATTTAATAACAACCCGGTTCTTTTTCAAGTGGCGACCAGCTTTCGACGGCGCTCTAAAGCTGGTCGCCTCTCACTTTTTGTCTTTGAAGTACCGTGTCAAGTCAAATGAAAATGTTACTGAGCGGCGAGGGGGTCAAGGCGGCCGTCCCGCTGTGGGCCAGTGCTCCATCCCAGAGGGCGGCCAAGCCTGCATAGATC
>JBGQJX010000261.1:0-6018 GCA_041499255.1 Ktedonobacteraceae bacterium
CGTCCGTCGCTGCTTTTGCCTCGCGAACAGTATCAAAGACAGGAACGCCTTCTATTGTCATTCCGCCTTTGCCCGGAGTTACGCCGCCAACGATCTTTGTACCAGCGGCTATCATATTTCGTGTGTGAAATTGCCCTTCTCGCCCTGTGACGCCCTGTACAATTACGCGCGTTGAACTGTCTAATAGAATACTCATAGTTCGTTGTTTCCCTCTATTCGCTTATCCAATCGCGGCGACGATCTTTTGAGCCGCCTCGCGCATATCTTTACCCCAATCAAGCCCGGCATCTTTTAGCATTGCTTTCCCTTCTTCCGAGCCGGTACCCGACAAACGAACAACGATGGGCATGCCCTTTGGAAGTTCAGCCTGGGCCATGATCACGCCTTTTGCAACTTCTTCGCCGCGTGTGATGCCACCGAAGATATTGACCAGGATACCCTTGACCTGCGGGTCGCGTGCCACAAAGGATAAAGCTTTATACATGATCTCGGCCTTGGCCCCGCCGCCGATGTCGAGGAAGTTGGCCGGTTTGCCGCCGACGCGGGCGACCATGTCGAGCGTGGTCATGACGAGTCCCGCGCCATTGCCGATGATGCCGATGTTGCCATCGAGTTTGACGTAGGTCAACCCTGCCTGCTTGGCCTCGTACTCGAGAGGATTTGACTCTTCCGACTCAGCCCAAGAAGCATACTCTTTCTGGCGGAAAAGGCCGTTGTCGTCGATGAGGATTTTTGCGTCGGCTGCCTGTACCTGTCCCTCCGCAGTCAGTACAAGCGGATTGATTTCTGCCAGGCTGGCGTCACTTTCAATAAAGGCTTTGGCAAGAGCGGTAAGAATAGCTCCACCTTTGCCAATCACCGGGTGGGGAAGTCCAGCACGTGCCAGGATGTCGCGCGCTTCAAAGGGACGGAGGCCCCAACGCATATCGATGGGTTGTTTAATGATCTTCTCGGGTGTTTTTGCCGCTACCTCTTCTATATCGATGCCACCCTCTTTTGAAACCATTACAACGGGTGCCTGTGACTTGCGATCCAGGATAATACCCAGGTAGTATTCTTCTTGAATATTTATTTTTGAGACGACAAGCACTTTTTCGACTGCCAGCCCTTTAATGTCCATGCCCAGTACTTTTGCTGCGGCTGCGCGCGCCTGTTCTGGTGTATCACCAAACTGTATGCCACCTGCTTTGCCACGTCCACCAACATATACCTGGGCCTTAATGACGACAGGACCACCTAGCTCACGGGCAATTACTTCAGCCTCCTCTGGCGTATGCGCTACTTTTCCTGGCTGAATGGGTACTCCATAGCGTGCCAGAATATCTTTGGCTTGATATTCATGGATTTTCACTAAAAATATTCTCCTTGTGACAGAAACTGTACGCCTCTTCCAGGCGAGAAAATCTGCTTGTTAACTAATTTCATGCTAACACCATACTCCCAGGGTGTCAAGAATGGAAGTCATTGAAGCTTGAGAGCAAAAGGCGATTTTGCCTTGCAAAGGGCTATGAAGTATCGCCAAAACTTGATACAATAGATAAGGGGAATTGAAATCTGCAAAAAGGAGGGCACATTTATGGTAAAAAAGGCACCAACAATATCGGACCCACCGGTGTTTCATGAGAAAACGCCTGTGTTTCAAAGTGCTAGAATATGGACCTCCCCGAAACCACGACGACAATGGCTGTTATTTAGCAGCCTGCTAATTCTGGGGGTAATTGTTCTCGGCTATGTCAGCTATAACTCTTTGGGGTGGCTAAAGAATGTAAAATTTTCTCTTAATCCCGCTCCTACACCAATCCCAACTCATGTCTTCAATGTTCAGCGAACTGCAAGGTATGCCGGCTTAGATATTACTGTGCTGAATGTACAATATGCCACTTCTTTTACAGATGACGGCATTCAATCTGGCCCAGCTATTGTGCGTTTGAATATGAAAGTAACAAATAAGTCTTCTGACCAAATTAGCATTATCTATTATGATATTGCTCGGCTAATCGCTCCAAATCTTGATCCAATGAGCCCTACAAACACCTCTCTCTCTGTTGGACCCAAACCAGGGACAAGCGATACTGGCTGGATCGACTTTACCGCTCCTACCGGGCTGCAGCTTAGCACATTGAAATTACAGCTTGGCTTATCTTTGCTTGGCGAATACCTGGTGACAATCCCATTTACCGGAAAATTCAATCCTGACGTGTATAACGATAAGTCAACACCACAATCTCTCTCTATATATTATTACTTTCCCTATTACGCTCCACAATTGCTTATCTACCACCTTTCGAGAGTTGACATTCGGTACTCCTATCACGGTACTCAGGCCAAAGCTGGACAGCAATATTATGTTTTGAACTTCAGCGTCACCAACCCTAACGGGGATAAAGTGTCACCCGGCTACGGTTTTGACTATGTGCGGCTTATCTTTAACGGCGGCTCTCCTCACCCACCAGTTGATACCACCCTGCCGTCAGGCTTTAATGCTGGGGCGAAGAATGTGCAAGGAACAGTAGCGTTTATAGGCCCGGCAAGATTAGGGTCAATCACCATTGACTTTCTGAGACAATATACCAGTGCAGGAAACGATTATAGGGTATCAATTTAGATTGAGTATTGTACCCGAGCCAAGGGATTTCAACCCGTGGTTAGTCGTCTCTGGGCTTTAGCCCTTGCCTTACCACAATTGACTATAAAGTCACAGTATGCTATACTTGAGTTATGAAAACGTTTGAGTACCGATTGAGACCCAACAAACAGCAAGAGCAGGCATTGATGTCCGTCCTGTATGAGCAAGATAAGCGGCATGGCAAAAAAGAACACCCTGATCTGCCTGCTGTTGTTGTTGATACTGTTCTCAAACGTCTTCATCGCTCCTTTACCAACTTCTTTCGCGGTCTCAAAGAAGGCCGTAAGGTTGGGTTTCCTCGTTTCAAGAATGCGCAAGCCTGGAATACTCTCCAGTTTCGAGATGCCGCGAACTGTCTGGATAATGGACGATTCAAAGCCCCTCAGCAGATGGGTGGACGGATTCGCGTCATTGTTCACCGCCCGTTGGAAGGCACGTTCAAGTTTGCTCGTATCGTGCATCGGCCTTCCGGCTGGTATCTGCAATGCATCTGTGAAACGACACCCACCCCTTTGCCGAAGAAGAACAATGCCGTAGGGCTGGATATGGGTATCCGTTATCTGGTGGCTGATAGCAACGGCTACATCATCGACAATCCCAAGCATGCCAAGAAAAGCGCGATGAAGCTGGCACGGGCACAGCGCAAACTTGTCAAGTGCCAAAAGGGGAGCCATCGACGCAAGAAGGCTAAACGCCTTGTCGCACGTGTCCATGAGCGTATTGCCAATCAACGCAAAGATACCCTCCATAAAGCCTCGCATCACTATGTTACGCACTACCAGACTATCGCCATTGAAGATTTGAGACCTGCCAACATGGTCAAGAATCATTGTTTGGCCTTTTCAATTGCCGATGCATCCTGGGGGATGTTCCGTCAATACCTTGAAGCCAAAGCCGAGAATGCTGGACGTCAAGTTATTGCCGTTGCGCCTCACTACACCTCACAAAAATGTTCGCAGTGTGGTGAGTATGTGCATAAGTCCCTCAGTGTCCGAACGCATGTATGCCCATTTTGTGGGTACATCGCGGATCGAGACGAAAATGCAGCAAGGAACATTCTGCAACGCGGCTTGCAGGTATTGGCTCGGATGGAGCCATCGTTGAGCCGAAGAGAGGGGCCTGAGCAATCAGGTGAGTCACCTTCGGCGTTGAAACGAGAAGCTGCTGGACTTTAGTCCAGCAGAGTGTCACAGGTTACATGCTATAGGGATGAGTAAAGAGCCGACTGTTATTGGAGGATAAAAGCGAGTACCTCATCGCGCTTTTGCTCCATTAGCTGGCGGCTGTTCGCCTCAAGGTTTAAACGGAGTAGCGGTTCCGTATTCGAAGGACGCACATTAAACCACCAGTCTCCGAAATCAAGGGTTATACCATCTAAATGGTCGATGGACTGTGCTTCTTTGCCGAAATGTTCCTCCAAGGCGTGAAGTTTACTCTGTACATCGGATACTTTACTATTGATTTCACCGCTACGAATGCCATGATCGAGGGGCTTGAGCAGTTCGGAGAGGGGCTTGTTCTCAACCGAGACAAGCTCGAGCATAATGAGAAAAGCGATTAAGCCCGAGTCGGCGTACCAGTTGTCACGAAAATAGAAATGGCCGGAGTGTTCTCCGCCAAAGATGGCATTATTCTGGCGCATCTCTGCTTTGATATACGAATGACCCACGCGTGTGCGTACAGCCTTGCCGCCTAATTTGGTAACGATCTCTGGCACGCTCTTAGAAACTATCAGATTGTAAAGAATTGTTGAACCAGGAAGCTTGTGAAGCAGGCTATTAGATACCGCCGCTATCACCATAGAGCCATCGACAATGTTGCCACGCTCATCGACGGGGAACATGCGATCGGCATCTCCATCGAAGGCTGCACCCAGGTCGGCTCCTACTTCACGTACCTTTTTTTGCACATCGACCATGTTTTCTGGCTCAATGGGACTGGCAGGATGATTGGGGAAGGTGCCATCCAATTCAAAATAGAGCGGGACAAGCTCGCAAGGGAGATGCTGGAAGACTCTCGGCATGATCATGCCGGCCATACCATTGCCCGCGTCAATGACTACTTTCAGGGGCCTGATGCTGGCTACATCAATAAACGAGAGTGCATGCTTGACATAATCATCGGTGATATCGCGTTTAATCACCTGCCCTTTGGAGGCCGGCTCGGTATACGTTCCACTGACTGCCAGGTCGCGTATATCGCTCAGCCCTGACTCGAGACTGATAGGGAAAGCCTGGGCGCGACAGAATTTCATACCGTTATATTTTCCCGGGTTGTGTGATGCTGTAATCATTACGCCGGCGGAAAAGTTAAATTTTCCAACAGCGAAATAGAGACCATCGGTTGTAGTCATGCCCAGATCGATAGCGTTAACACCCTGATCGGTAATACCACGCAACAAGGCAGCGGCTAATTGCGGTGAAGAGAGGCGCATATCGCGACCGACCGCAATCTCGGGGACTTGTAAATACTGTGCCGCAGCGCGACCAATACGGTACGCTACATCGTCGGATAAGGTTTCGCCATAGATGCCACGAATATCATAGGCATGGAAAATTTCTGGATCAACTGGTATTTGAGCTGTATTCATTTTCTGAAATAATCCTCCCTCTTCTTGTGAATTTCTAAAAGTACCCAGGGTTCCCCTGAGCTACGGGGATCGTAGATCTGGCCGATCTCGACAAAGTGTGCCTTGGTGAAGGCTCGTCGTGAAGGACGATTGGCAAGGGCAGTCTCTGCATAAATGCGTGTCAGCCCAGGAAGCGAAAAGAGATACTGTACCAGAACGCTGATTGCCTCAGGTCCATACCCTTTGCCCCAACGGGTTTTATCACCCAGGCCAAGCCCGATTTCTACCTGCCCAAGCCGATAGTCTAAATTGAAATACGTGATGGTGCCGATGGGGATATGCTTTTCGTCATCGATGATAAACCAGAATTGGCGCCCATTGCCGCGCACGTAGTTGCGTTCAAAAATGGGCAAAAATTCAATCATACTCTTTGAAAATGGGCGATGTGGATCATAACGCCATACCTCGTCGTCTCGTTCCCAATGGAAGACCTTCGAGGCGTCGCTCATAGTGGGACGCCGTAGATAAACTCGTTCACCACGTAGAAGGATATCTTGTGCGTACCCCGCGGTTTTGTTGCGTTGTGTCTCCGTCATACAAGCCCTATCTCGCGTGCAAAGCTGGTTCCCGCTGCCAGTTGCCCAACGTCAAATGCCTGAGCCAGAGTTTGGCCAAGGTCAGCAAAGGTGGAGCGTGTGCCCAGATTCACTCCCGCGAGGACAGGAGCACCATAGGCCAGCAGAGGGACATGTTCACGAGTATGATCGGAGCCGCGAAAGGTTGGGTCTACACCATGATCGGCAGTGAAAAAGATAGCATCTCC
>JBGQJX010000262.1:0-6012 GCA_041499255.1 Ktedonobacteraceae bacterium
CGCGCTCATGAGCAGCAGGGCGATGTTGGTTTGAGGTGGAACGACAGGTTCGTGTTCCGCAGGTGCTTTTATCAGGCGATGGCGGGCGCCATCAGCCTCGACGATGACAACATCAGCCCTGCTCCTGGTGAGAAGCTCATATGGCTGGTCAGGTCTCAGGCCGCTGATTTTCCTCTCACCGCTGGTTCGCGCAGCGACAGTGATATGTTGACTGCGCTTCCAGGCGGTATTCACCATTTCGATGAGAGCAGGAGTATCAGCAGAAATAATGACGGTGTCTGTTTCACCTTGCCTGGGAATATAGAGGTTGGTTGTGGTAGTAGTGATGACGCGCAAACCTTTCGCTGCGAGTTCAGAAGCGAGTGAATACATTGTGGTTGTCTTCCCACCAGCTCCAACAAGAGAGATGAGCGAACCTGAAGGAATATCAATAATATCTGTAAGCATGTGTTTCTGCCTGGTATATTAGGGTACATATTCTCCGATCGGTGTAACTTAATTACGTAGTATATAACGAAGAAAGGCGGTGGGTGCCTTTCTAGTTGGGCCTTCACATATATAACAGTTGTGAAGGCCCAATTTTTTGGGTGAAATATAATGCTGTTTCATTTATTCATCTGGAGCGCGGAAAAGCTACGGAAGGCCGATAAATCGGCACCTACGGTTGTCCATTTGTTAAAGGTCATAATAAGCCTGCCATTACCAAAAAGGCAGGCTTGAGTGCGAGATGTCAAATTGGGATTACTCAGCGTCACCAAAAATGGTGTAGTGCCAGCCCTTACGAGCTTCGCCGCCCAGTTCAATCATGACATGTTTGATCTGGGTATATTCTTCGAACGAGTACATGGACATGTCTTTGCCGATACCGCTTTCTTTATAGCCGCCGTGTGGCATTTCCGAGGTGAGCGGTAGATGGTCGTTGACCCAGACTGTCCCAAACTGAAGGGTTTTGCCCGCACGCATGGCCTTGAAGATATCTTTCGTCCACACAGAAGAAGCAAGGCCAAACACGACATCGTTGGCTTTCTTTAGCACCTCTTCTTCAGTGTCAAAGCGGCAGACTACGACAACGGGACCAAAGACTTCACACTGTACTATCTCCGCATCGTTGCGGTCCTCCGCGATCACGGTTGGTTCGAAGAAGAAGCCTTTCTCAAGGCCTTTCACAGTAGCGCGTTTGCCGCCTGTGACAATATTGGCACCATTGCGCAAGGCACGCTCGACAAAGCCTTCGACGGTAGCCCGTTGTGAGGCAGAGATCAACGGACCCATATCGGTGTGTTCATGGGCAGGATTGCCAACGCGAATTTGTTTGACCTTGCTCAAGAACGAGTCCATGAAGGCGTCATAGATACTGTTTTGTACGTAGATACGTGTTGCAGCGGTACAGTCCTGGCCGCAGTTGACGTAACCACCGACAACGGCGCCATTGGCGGCGGCTTCGATGTCGGCATCATCATAAACGATAAAAGGCGCCTTGCCACCGAGTTCAAGGTGCACACGCTTGATGGTATCTGCACCGGCTCGCATTATATGCTTCCCGCTCTCGGTACTACCCGTAACGGAGACCATATTGACATCGCGATGACTACCGAGCGCCTGTGCGACACCAGGGCCACTGGTAATAATATTGAGCACACCGGCAGGAATACCAGCCTCCAGGGCCAGTTCACCAAGTTTGAGAGTACTGAGAGGCGTCTCAACCGATGGTTTGAGAATGACGGTGTTGCCCGCGGCGAGAGCTGGACCAATCTTCCAGGCGGCCATCATGAAGGGATAGTTCCAGGGAGCCAACGATGCTACAACGCCGATTGGCTCGCGGCGAATGATGCTGGTATGACCGCCGGTATACTCGTTGGCAGCTGTACCGGCAAGGTGGCGAGCGGCACCCGCAAAGAAGTGAAGGTTATCGATGGCAAATGGGACATCGCTATCGCGCGCGAGTTTAATAGGCTTGCCTGCATCCTGCGAATCCAGTTCGGCAATCTCTCCCGTGTGCGCTTCCAGGAGTGAAGCAAATTTTTCCAGGGTAGCTGCGCGCGCGCCGTGAGTCAGACCGGACCAGCGTCCATCATCAAAGGCTTCGCGAGCCGCAGCGACAGCGCGGTTAACATCTTCAACAGAACTTTCGGGAACTTGTGCAATTGGTTGGCCACTCGCAGGACCAATATCGTCAACGGTTTTACCTGAACTGCTATTGACGAGTTCACCATTAATTAGCAGTTTGAATTCGCTCATCTGATTGCCCCTTTCGGAAGTCTAAAATACTGTGACTTCGCATGAATGTGCGTTCATTCATTCGTTTATCGTGCCTGTTCTTCGAAATAAATACGAATTTTTCGAAGAAAGGCTAATACACTTACGTCATTTTACCACAGCTACTCTGTAGTTGTAAGGAATGTCTGTTAATCTGGTGTATCCGCAGTATTACGGGTGCGGAGTGCCCAATCTATTGCCTGCTGTGAGATACGCCGACTCCCCAGGCGGGCGCAATAAATTGGGCACTACGTGCGGCCCCTACATATTTGCATCGTCTTTCATTCTGAAGAATGTTGAGCCAGGTGTTTCAACTGTTTCAGGTGTTTCACCTGTGTCACACAAGTTTGAGTCGAGGTGACTCACTGTTACAGGTGTATCAGGTGTGTACATACGCGGGTTTGCGTGAGCAAACATGTTTGCAATTATCATGAAATGGCCACAGTTCTTGTTTCGGTGACGTGCATATCGTAACGAGCAAGTTCTTTGAAGAATGGTTCGGTAGGTACACACAGTTCTGGTCCGAAGGCTCCCCGGCGGGTTATCTCCCCATTTGCTAACATGCGCCCGGCGATGGCGAGGGGTGTACCGGTATCAAGAGCGCCGGCGCCGATGCCCCAACGCCGATAGGGTAAGACAACGACCTGGTTGGTTATTTCAAGTGGTTGTTTGTTGGCCTCACCAGCTACGACGACGCGCAATACGTCACAATCCCGCGGCTCAACATCTTCAACGGGAGCCACTTCGAGGAGCCTGGCCAGGACTTCACGAGGTGATACTTTCACCCCTCGCACGCTGATTGGCTCATCGCTGCCGAAACCGATATCCACCAGGAATTTGAGTTTCGTCAAGAAATCGTTGGGGAAGGCTATTTTGAAAGATACATGCTGGATGCCCTTATCGCGGAACGAGACAGGGAAGGTGGCGCACTCTGAATGCAGCGAGTAGATAGCGGTGGCTCGCCCAACAGGCAAGGGGAAAATGAGTTCTTCCTGGCCTGTCAATGGCTGCTGAGGATACCAGGAGCCATCCTGAAAGACCTGAGGAGGCTTAGTAAATTCATCCAGGATGGTGCGAATGGAATAGGGCGCTAGCAGGGGCGCGGTAGAGGGTGTATCATCGCTACAGCCAAGTTGCACCTTGATACTATCTACACGATCTAGTTTATCAACGGCGGCCCGGGCAAGAAGGTTAGTGACGCCGGGTGTTCCGCCCATACCGAGGATTGCAGTGATACCAGCTGCCTCAACCTGGGGACCCATATCCATTAGCTTGCGCGTCATGTGGAAAAGGCCACCAAGATCGGCGTAATGGACTTTCTCTTGAATGCATGCTTTGAGAACAGGCTGGTTAAAGACATATTCAACCGCACTCAACACGGCATCTGCACCGCGTACGAGGGAGGATAAACGATCAGCGTCATTCACATCGATCTGTTTGACCTGTATTTTACTGCTGCTGAGGGCAGAAGCGACCTCGTGGGCACGCTCTTCGTTATAATCCGCAATGGTGACCTGGTCGATATCTTCATACCCAGTCAGCGCGCGCACGGTGACACGACCCATGGCACCAGCGCCACCAAGAACGATAATATGCATGGAACTCGCTCCCCATCTATTATGCTACTGCTGTATTACTATCAGCTTTTTCTGCCACAACAGGAGCTAGCACATTACCAACAGGAAGGCTGGGAGCCGAAACGGTGGTAGCCAGTTCCTGGAGCGTATCCTCCAGGCGGTTCAAGATTGTATCGATCTCTTCGCGTGTGATGATTAAGGGTGGCTCGACACGGATGACGCGCGAGTTATTTAGCGTTCCGGATATCAGGACACCACGCTTGAAGAGACCAGAGGCGACAGCGTAGCCAATATCATCATTCACAAAGTGCTGACCAATCAACAGGCCTTTGCCAGTGATGTTCGTATAGACGTCGCTGTGGCGCGCGGCAATCTCTTTCAACTGTTTAATGAAGTATTCACCCTTTTCAGCGGCCTGTTCAGGGATGCGCTCCTCAAGAGTAACATTAATGGCAGCGATGGCAGCAGCGCAAGCAAGAGGGTTTCCACCGGTGGTAGAGGTATGTATAAAGGGATTGCTGTTCATCACACTCCATATTTTCGGAGTGGACATAAAAGCCCCAATAGGCATGACGCCTCCGCCAAGGGCTTTAGCTGAGGTCATAATATCGGGCGCGACATTCCAGTGATCAACACCCCAGAGCTTACCAGTACGTCCCATACCAGTCTGAACTTCGTCCGCGATGAGCAAAACTTCATATTCATCACAAAGCTGTCGCAGCCGAGGCCAGAAATCATCGGGCGGAGTAATCGCACCCGCTTCACCCTGTACAGGCTCCATAACGACAGCAGCGATATCGTTGCCAACCTCGCGCGCAATGCGTAGCTGTTGCTCTACGGCGTCAGCATCCCCAAAGGGTACATGAAACACATTATTATGTAGAGGCAGAGCAGGGCGGCGGAAAATGGCTTTACCAGTGAGGGCGAGAGAGCCAGTTGTTTTACCATGGAAGCCGCGTACCGAGGCAATGAAACCGCTCTTACGCGTATATAGTTTGGCAAGCTTCATGGCTCCTTCAACAGCTTCTGTACCACTGCCGACAAAAAAGCTATATTGAATGTCTCCGGGAGTAATTTCGGCCATCAAATGGGCCAGCATGCCGCGCAACGGATCGAGAAGTTCCTGTGTGGGCAGTGGACTTTTCAGTAACTGTGCTTGAACGGCCCCCACGACTTTGGGATGAGCCCAACCGAGGTTGAACAAACCAAACCCACCCAGGCAGTCTATATATTCACGACCAAGTACATCTTTGAATGTTGCACCCCGGCCTGTCCACTCGACTGCTGCAAAGTCACCTGCTTCAGTGACTGATTTACGATACTCGATAAAACCACTATTGTAATACCTGGCAAAGTTACTGACGGTGGTCTCGATCAACCACTCAGCCTCACTCTTGCCCAATTCCTGCTTCTGTACAATGTCGAGGTATCTTTTGGAATCGTTGAGGGCCTTGAGTAAGCCATCGGTACTCATAAAAATCCTTTCTGGTGATGCGGACTGTAATAGACATCCCACTCCGGCCCGCCTACCGGGTTCGCGTGTATCGGCAGTCTGTACCGATATATTCACGGATGCAATGTTAGTGGGTATGTGCTGGCCTATCCTCAGGGATAGCCTTTTTTGAAAAACTAAGGAAGCTTGCTATTGGTTATAGATTATCTACTTGAGATAAAGCTTCACGAACGACGGAAGAACGATGAGCGATGAATAGCGGAAGAAGCTCGCTTTCACAAGACTGGAAAGCACCGTTCGAGCGAAGGAGAGAGGGCCTCAGGGGTAGCAGGTAGACAGGTGGTAGCCACGAAATACGTAGAATTTCGGAATGTAGCGTCCTCGTTTTTTACCTGGTATGTCTGTTACTTTCATGGGAGCACCATGCATTTCGGAATTGAATTTGACATGGACAAATCTTATGTCATCAGTATAGCCTATCGAACAGCAAGAAAGCAAGGTTGGTTAATAAGCCCTTGCGAGACGTGCTTCTAAGAACCTCGCCAGCAACGAAAGCGGATAGCACATTGCAAGGTAGAGCAGGGCACCGAGAACGAAGACGAACATTTTGACGTTCGCATCAGTTTGTGGTAAGGCAAGCGCAAATGTTTGGTGGTCCAGTTCGATTACAGCCAGAACCGAGAGCAAGGCACTATCCTGTACCAATGTAATAAAGTAATTCGTAAA
>JBGQJX010000263.1:0-6000 GCA_041499255.1 Ktedonobacteraceae bacterium
GCAGCGCAATCGTCGAGTCGCCGTAAATCACCACTGTGCTGCTCAATTGATCTGGTTTGATCTTACCCCATGAAACAGCCTCCGAAGGTGTTGCCCCGGAAAGCCCGCCCCAGTGGGGAGCATCAGCGGTGATCTGCACAAAATAGTCGTGTCCACCTTTCTGGATGCCCAGGACCTCCCACAATTGAGGCTGCGTCTGCAAATAGAAATTCTTTGGGCTGCCGCCGCCAAGAATGATCACACCATTGCGCGTGGCGTTGTGAACAATGGCCGTGGTCTCGTTGACATCGGCCAGCGGATCAAGCGTCAGCAAGCTGCCATCCAGAGCGTTGCGCGCAATGTTCATCCCTATCGAAGAGTCGCCTGGCGAGGAGGTATAAATAGGAACATTCCAGCTTGCCGCCTGGGCCAACACTGAATATTCCGGGTTTACCCCAGCTTTGAGCAACTGGTTTCCCAGGTGGTAGTGTAGTTCCGAAGTTGAAATCGGTCGATTTGGCAAACTTTTCAGGCATTCACGTACGAAAGCATCGGTGTCGAGGAGCACGCTGTCTTTGAAGAGAATGTCATAGATACGGATGACGCCTTCTTCTTGCAGCTTCGTATCGTCCAGGCGGAAATCGCCCCGGTGCAGTGTCATCGCCAGCGCGTGGTGCATATCGTGATAGAGGTTAGCGCCAGTGCTGATGATAAAATCAACGAAGCCAAGCTCCATTAACGTGATGACGCAGCCACCCAGGCCGGCAGGCGTCAGGGCACCGGCCATAGTCAGGCCAATGGTTACGTCCTTCTCCGGGTCCAACATCTCCTGGGCATAGAGGCGTGCCGCCTCGTTCAATCGAGCTGAATTATACGCTTGAAACTGCTGATCTATCAGTTCCACAACCGTCATATTAGCATGAACTCGCCTGGGAATGATGTGCTCTCCACTCAAGTAATCGCCCTGGCTTAGCTCGTGGTGTTGTGCATTGGTGGTATCCTGGTGGTGATCGTGATGATGCATGAAATCATCTTCCTTTCTCATGGGACAGACAGCTTAACGATATTCCGACGCATAGTATTGTACCATTAGAAAGAAAAAGTACTGTAAGGGCGAACCTACACCACCTCATGCCCCAACCACCCCCTAATCTGCTCGACATGCTCCTGGTAATGCTCATACGTATTGGCCGCTATATAAGGAACCAGGTTACGCCCATTTGTCCACGCGAAGCGCTGGGGATTCGTAATATCATCTTCTGAAAGAGCCTGTACCTGTTCCAGCATTTGCTGATGTGCTTGACGATATTCGGCCTGTATATCATTGAGAGGACGCTCCCGGTTCTCTCGGAACGTCTTCTCGTTCAGCTTATCGATCAATTCCCAGGAAAATCCTGCCTCTGGTTTATCCGGTCTCTCTCCCCGCAAACCCGCCTGGATCCAGCCCACACATCTCTGCTCCCAGGCAGCGATATGCGCCAGCACATCTTTGACGGACCATTGATTCTCAAGTGTCGCCTGGCACATCTGCTCGGCGCTCAGCGTCGCCAGCAGCTCATCCAGTTGCGCCCGGTCGGACTGGATCATTGCAAGTAAGCTGGCTTTATCCATCTTTCAGGACCTTTCTATTCTACCATCGACCGCCTGATCTCGATGATCTGGTCGCGCAACTGTGCTGCCTTCTCAAACTCCAGCTGCTTCGCCGCGTTGCGCATCTGCGATTCCAAATCTTTAATCAGCCGCAGCGCTTCATCTTTTGGAATACCCGCCAGCACTGCTGCCACCGTTTTCCCGTCAGCCTCCTCTACATTGACGCCGCTCATCGCCTTGATGCGCTCTGTTAGGGACTTCACATCCTTCTTGATGCCGCGCGGTGTGATATGGTTTCGCTCGTTAAAAGTCGTCTGCAGCTTGCGGCGGCGGTTCGTTTCATCCATAGCAAATTGCATCGATCTTGTCACTGTATCTGCATACAATATCACGCTGCCCTCCACGTGGCGGGCGGCTCGTCCAATGATCTGGATCAGCGAGTTCCCTGAGCGCAAGAACCCCTCTTTGTCAGCATCGAGAATCGCCACGAGCGAGACCTCCGGCAGGTCCAATCCCTCGCGCAGCAGGTTGATACCAACCACCACATCATAGACGCCGAGTCGCAGGTCGCGCAGTATTTCGATTCGCTCGATCGTTTCGATCTCCGAGTGCAGGTAGTGAACCTTGATATTCAGCTCCTGCATATAATCCGCCAGGTCCTCCGCCATCTTCTTGGTCAGCGTCGTTACCAGCACGCGCTGGCTCTTCTCAACGCGCTTCCTGATTTCCGCCAGCAGGTCATCGATCTGGCCTCTTGTTGGACGCACGCTGATTTGCGGATCGAGCAGGCCCGTTGGGCGAATCACCTGCTGCACAACCGCCTGACTATGCTCGTGTTCATACGGCCCGGGGGTAGCTGAGACAAAAAGTGCCTGGTCGATTTGATCCTCAAACTCTGGAAATGTCAATGGCCGGTTGTCAAGCGCGGAGGGCAGGCGGAAGCCATAATCGACCAGCACCTGTTTGCGCGAGCGATCTCCGGCGAACATGCCTCGTACCTGGGGCAACGCCACATGCGACTCGTCCACCACAAGCAGGTAATCATCCGGAAGATAATCCATCAGCGTCCACGGTTGCTCACCTGCACCGCGTCCCGCCAGGTGACGCGAATAGTTCTCGACGCCTGAGCAGAATCCGGTCTCGCGCAACATCTCGACATCGAAATTGGTGCGCTGCTTCAAGCGTGCCGCTTCGAGGAGTTTTCCCTCCGCCTCAAGTTCTCTCAGCCGCTCCTCTAACTCCTCCTCGATCAATTCAACGGCCTTGTTCAACCGCTGTTGTGTGGTCACCCAGTGCTTGGCTGGGTAGATATCCAGCCGTTGGCGTTTCCCCAGCACTTCACCTGTCAGCGGATCAATCTCGGTCATGCGCTCGATCTCGTCCCCGAAAAACTCAACACGCACCGCGACATCCTCGTAGGCGGGGAAGATCTCCAGCACGTCGCCGCGCACGCGGAAACGCCCGCGAATGAAATTGGCATCGTTGCGCTCGTATTGAATCTCCGTCAGGTGGCGTAAAATCTTATTGCGTCGTCGTTCTTCCCCTACCTTCACAGTCAGAACCACCTCGCCATACTCTTCGGGGCTACCCAGGCCATAGATACAGGAGACGGAGGCAACAATCAGGACATCGCGCCGTTCAAAGAGGCTGCGCGTAGTGGAGAGCCGCAACTTCTCGATCTCTTCGTTCAACATGCTCTCTTTTTCAACATAGGTATCGGTGCGTGGAATGTAGGCTTCCGGCTGATAGTAGTCATAGTAGGAGACGAAATATTCTACCGCGTTGTTGGGGAAGAACTCTTTGTACTCGCTGTAGAGCTGTGCCGCCAGCGTCTTATTCGGGGCGAGCACCAGCGTCGGTTTCTGTACTTGCTCGACAATTTTTGCGACCGTATAAGTTTTGCCGCTCCCAGTCACTCCCAGCAGGGTTTGCATTTTATAGCCATTCTTGATGCCTTCAGTCAGTTGCGCAATAGCTTCTGGCTGGTCTCCCGTTGGTTGAAATGGCGCTTCCACCTTAAATTCTGGCATGACTTTTGTATCCTTGAAGAGTAGAATATCTTTTCCAATTTTGCTCTTCATTATACCACATGCGCCCTGGCGGATTACTACCAGGTGCTCTATCAAGATTTTAGATAACGCAATGGGCATGTTTTTCCGGGGCCTCATCGCTACGCTCTTCGCGTTCATTTTTTTTGTGAAGGTGCGCAAACAATAGGGGCGGAGTACGCTATAGAACTTGTCCATGCTGCTGAGGAACTTGGGAGAGCTATTGTTGTTGGACGAAAGCGCGGAACGCTTGATCTCTCCGTCACACAGGTTGCTGGCAAAACACTCTCTGCTATTGTCGATGAACTAGAGACACGCATAAGGTGCGGCGACTGGGATGATGCATGAGCCACACAGAGCAACTCGTGTACCTTCAAGAACCTACGAAGTGAGGAGGAAACAGTGTTCATCAAATGGAGAGAAGAGAACAAGCCGATACCGCCTGAGTGTCTGAAAGAACTCAGGGCATTGTCCCCCTTCGTATCTTCAAAGCCCAGGAAGTGGTCTCCCCATCGCTGGTATGCATACCTGGCTGAGAGCAAACGTATCGAGGGGAAGCCACGGCAAGCAGTTATGTATCTTGGAAGTATCCCAGCCAGGGCCATGCAGGGGGAGGACGCAGAGGAGTGGCGCTTATTCTGGTATAAGGTGAATTGCTCGCTGTGCCTGGCATACGTCGATTTTAGGACATACCAGCACGCTATCAGAGGTATAGGAACGCGGGTGACGAGGCCATCTGATGAAGAACTTCTTCGCATTATGCATGAAGGACTTGAACTGCATCCAACGTGGTACAAGAATTATAAGGCAGTACGTAACGCTGTTATTGATCGGATGAATTTCCATCTGCAATAAACATGTCACTACACGATAAAAGGGCTAAAAGTAGTGACAGAAGTGTAGTGACAGGATAATATACCTTTAAAAAAGAGGAAAGGAATGTCAGCATGGACGATGACAACACGCTCTGGCCGCCGGTTGAGCCGACCACGCCAGTGTCACGGCCTCTCTACGAACACACAGCGCACGCGCCCAACCCGTACGAGGACATCCCTATCCCGCCGCCTCCACCGCATCGAAGGAAGTCTTACAGGGTTCCTGGCGTGCTGCTGGTGACTGCCGTGCTTCTGTTCTCTGCCGCCGCATTAACTTACTGGACGTACACCTACCATGTGAGTACGACACAGCCGACCCCGATTGTACGCTTTGTGCCAGTGACTCCCACGCAGAATGCCACGGCGACCACCATCGCTCTCTTAGTCGCTGCTGATGATGCGACGGCGACCCAGGAAAGCGTCTATGCCACGGTAACGGCCAACGTGCCTGTCCCTACCCAGATGCCATCGATCAACACCGCACAGGACATCTATACGCAGTTTACCGATGCGGGTATTGCGATGGGAAACGAAGGGGATGTCGCTGCTAGTTGGTGGCATCAGTGCTGTAGTTACGACCCAGCGAATGGTGCACAATCGTTCATTGATGAGACATCAGGCGGCACTATGATTATTGCGCTTTTTGGTCACAGTCAGGCGGCACAGGACGATGTAGCACAAATGGACGCCAATAGCAGTCATCCAGGGGATTTTCAGGTGGGAAGGTGTTTGTTATTGTATTGGTCTGCCAGCACCAATCTGACACCCTACGAGCAAGTTATGCAGCAATATTGCGTCTAACAGGAAGAGGGGAGATCAGACATGCAAGAGGACACCTACCAACACATAGAGCGAACAGCGAAGGCAACTCCCTACGAGGGTATTCCTATCCCACCACCACCGCCCAAACCACCACGGAAAGTACTCACATGGGTGGTTGGCATGGCGTTTGGGTGTACTATGCTGCTTTTCTGCTCTGCTCTCCTGTTTTATTGGTCATATACCTACCACGTGGACACGACGAAGCCTACACCAGTTGTGGTTGTGATGACACCTACTCCCACATTGATACCACAGACAGCAACGCATCCCTATACCGCTCAGGACATTGTGAACGAGATGATCGCGTATAAGCTGACCGTAGTCAGCCCTCAGTATGGGGTGTCTCCCCAGTCTTTTTATAATAGTAGCGGTAAATCATTCTACGATAACGTCTCCACTTTACCTTTTCAGAGTTCTGTCACATGGATAACATCGACTGACCCAGTAGGGCCGTATCACTGCGAGGACAGCGGATGCACGATGGCGCTATGGGTGTATGATTCTCCCTCTCTTGCTGCTACCGTCTATCATGACCTCATTGCTGACGCCATCCAGGCCATTCAACAAGCCACAGGGCGGTCAGTGACCCCAAGGGTGACACTTTACGGGCGATGTGTAGTGGACAGCATCGATCTCTACGGGCCAACATATGCAACAGTTATCCAGCAATATTGTATCTAACAGGA
>JBGQJX010000264.1:0-5979 GCA_041499255.1 Ktedonobacteraceae bacterium
GTTTATCATAGCTATCGCTCCGCAAACATTCGCTTAGCACAACGGCCCTGTTGACGAGGGGCTGTGTCTCTTTCAAGAGTCGAGATAAAATGACGCATCGTTTTTCGCTTAGTTCGTAATATATTTCAATTTTTTGTCCAACCGGCGGGTTGGGCGTTACAGAGATCAGGCTAGGAAGCCCAGTCCTTTCAAGGCGGGGACGGGCAGATGTCACCCCACTTGCAAGCCCCCGCATTGAATGCGGGGGTTCATGACAGTATAGCTTACTATGTGCGTTCTTGCAACATTGTTTGACTATTTGGTTTTGCCGGGCTGGTTTGAGGATTGGGCTGCAACGGGTGGAGCAGCCGGCTCGTCTTTGGGCAGCGTGGCAATGAAGGCATCGAGGCCAGCTCGGTCTTCTTCCGAAATGGTCAGTTCAAATTCTTGCTCGAGACGTTTTTTCTTGATGGCTGTTTCCCAACAGGAGCGGCGGGCGCAGAGATAAGCTCCCCGCCCGGATTTCTTGCTGGTTGCGTCCATCATAACATGTCCATCGGGTGTGCGGACAACGCGCAACAATTCACGTTTTGGCCTGGTTTGATGGCAAACGATGCAGGTGCGCAATGGAATATGTTTTGGCCGTTTCGGCTGTTTTTTTCCTGTATTTGCCATCGTGTTATTCTCTACCACTATCGTAATCATATGATGAATTGTGCCTGTGGCCGCCACGATCTCGCAGGTGGCCTGAACGCCTTCCGCCATCTCCGCCACGGTCATTGCGATCATGCCGGCCCTGGGGACGGTCACCGCGATCGCGTCGTGAATGGGAAACGGCAGGCTCCTGGAACTGCTCTACCTGTTCTTCGTAGACTTCGCCTTCGGCTGGTTTGACGACATCGACGCGCCAGCCGCTGAGTTTGGCGGCGAGGCGGGCATTCTGGCCGTCTTTGCCGATGGCGAGCGAGAGTTGTCGCTCGAGGACGGTGACGACGGCAGTATGGTCGGCTTCGCGCAGCTCTACCTTGAGAGGTTTGACAGGGCTGAGCGAGTAAGACACAAACGTGGCCGGGTCCGCGCTCCACTGAATGATGTCTATCTTCTCGTCATTAAGCTCGTGTACGATGTTGTTGATACGCGAACCACGTACGCCGACGCAAGAGCCAATGGGGTCGAGACCCTCCTGACGAGCGACAACGGCTACCTTGGAACGGCTGCCAGGTTCTCGCGCGATGGCTTTAATTTCGACAGTGCCTTCATAGATTTCGGGCACCTCGGATTCAAAGAGGCGGCGGACGAGATCGCGATGGGTACGTGAGACCATGATCTGCAACATGCGGCCCTGGCTGCGCCGTACATCGTAGACATAGAGGCGAATACGCTGTCCGACGCGATAGCGTTCGGTGGGTACCTCTTCGCTGGGAGGCATGACGCCTTCGATTTTGTCCACTTTGTCCAGGTCGAAGTCAACGAGCCAGCCGCGGACAGGGTCTTTGCGTGTCAGTGTGCCGAGACGGATTTCGCCCATCCAGTTTTTGATCAGGTCGTAGAGGTGCTCGTGTTCTGCTTCGCGAATGCGCTGCAGGATGACCTGTTTGGCGGTTTGCGTTGGGATGCGATTGAAGATATATGATGAATCAACGTCGATAGACTGCCCAAGAGCAGCTCTTGGGACGAGACGCTGTGCTTCTGCCAGCGAGATTTCCTCGTTGGGGTCGCTGACCTGAGCTACGACACGTTTTGTAGCCCAGACGTGCACCTCGCCGTTTTTGTCTACCTCAATGCGGATATTTTCTCCATCACCAAAACTTTTACGGTAAGCTGCAAGTAGGGAGGTGGCAACAGTTTCCATTACCACTTCGCGGGGTAGTCCTTTTTCGGCAATTAATTGCGCGATTGCCGCTTGAAATTCGCTTCTCATAAGCCATGTTCCTCCCGCTGGCGCCCGGTAGACACTTTCATCATTTTTTCGAGTGCAAAGAAAAAAGTCCCTGGCAAGCAGAAAAGTGGACGGGATGCCCACTTTTCTCAAAGTTTTCCTCTATTCTGCTTGTAATTATATCACATTCCTAATATCTATAGCAACGCAACATCAACAACACCGCAGCGGCGACAGAATGTGCTCGCTCAGCTTGATGTGATAGGTGTTCATGGTATCTAAATTGTACATCGTCGCTTATACCGACATGGCGTATCATGTTGTCGCGTGGGTCAACGTGTGCATGGATATGAAATTATCTATCAACCCACCTCAAATGTTTGGTCATATATCAATTCCTAGCGGAAGGTTTGACTGACCTAATCATCGCTTATGTTTAAGCCTTCAACATCCTCGATTTCTATCCTGTGCCCCAGTTTTTGACTCAGTAGAGCAAGCACTTTTCTAACAGACAAGCGTGAGGTAGGATGACCATTGACCATGCGGGAAACTGTCCCAGGGGATAGTCTGGTTTCATCGGCAACCTCTTTTTGCGTCATGAGCGCCTCTTCAATTAGTCTGTCTAGCCTCATAAATACATTCCTCGTGGCCATTTTGGACAATATTAGCACTTGAGTTTGCACTTTGTCAATCATAAAAATGCAAAGCATCTAAACGCATCTAAACGCATTGTATTTGATCTAATTATATGTTAAAGTTAGTTTGGTAGTGTCTTGCGAATACGATGAGTAAAAAAGAAAGGGGTGATAACAAACTAGCCCACTGTAATGCAGTAAGAGGTGGGCTAGCGAGTGAGAACAGCCGCCGCGAGCTTGTCCCCGTCTCCTACCTTGTGAGCTGCCTGCAACGCTCCATCACCCTCTCCGTCTTTGATGGTCAGCATCAAGTAGCAGTCCGCGGTTTCGTCGGCTATCACAGCGGCAGTCTGCACGGGACGATTATCACTACGACCGGCAGCGTTCGCCAAATTGTCGCGACCCTGGCCGTGCTTGATACCAACGATGCACGGCATGGCATGACGCTGATGCCGTCTGGCAGTATGCCATTGCGGGCATTCTTGGGGAATTAAGTGGACAAGTCTTCCCTGTTGGGCAAGAGGAACACGCCTATTGGGAAGCACAAGAGTGGGAAGCACAAGAGCAAGCAATACTTGCAGAGATGGCGCAACAGCAAGCCCGACGCGAAACCGAACCGTTAGCCCCCGTTCCTGTCGTTGCGTACACTGTTTGATAGCCGTGTGTCACCTGGCTGAGCGACAACGACAACCAGGTGACACCACTTTCCAGTGGATAACTTGTTGATAACGTGTCAACATATTGTTGATTATCCCATCAGAACAGAACAAAGTAGGAGAGAGCGATGTTTGGCAAGGACAAAGAAAATCAAAGTCAACGTGGTATGCTTGCAGAAACCGCCGTACTTAACCGATTTGTTGAACTAGGGTATGAGGTGCTTATACCCTGGGGTGGCTATTATGCCTACGATCTCGCATATGTCCAACCTGGAAAAAGCGGCATACTCTCAAGTAAACCACCTGAGCTTATTCGCGTACAGGTAAAACTTGCTCGAATGAGCGCAGACGGGAGTTATTTTGAGTTCCACACCTCAACAAAAGCAAACGGGGGAAAGCGCGTGAGTTACGGGGGAAAAGTCGAAATGTTCGCTGTGTATTGCGCAGAAACAAGGAAAGTCTATGCCGTGTGGATAGATCAAGCGCCGAAGATGAAGATGATCTTGCGCCTATCGAAGGTGCAGGTAGGAGAGGAACGAAAGTATATTAAGTGGGCAAAGGACTACGAGTTATAATCGCCGTTTGTAGTTCGCCGCCTAACCAAAGAAGAGAGCCATATAACAGCACAACACACGTAACTTGTCATGACTCAGGCATTCTAGTGCGGGCTTTCTTGGGGGATGTGTGGTATCTTTCGCGGGAATTTGTGTGTCGATCACTCGGAAGAAGGTATTGTTGAGATTATCCAAAACCTGATTGACTTTGCGCTTGAAGGCAATCTTACAGAGGAGCTGCTTTGTCAGGATGTAGGGATTGTCGTCGGGTATGCTCTGCAAGAAATCACAGAGAACAGGCTACGATTCACACGTTGCATTCTTCCTGCGTAAAAGGCGGCCTGAATAACGCGACTCCCTGTTTATGTAGTCTACTTGTGTGTAGGGGACGGTAGCGGGCGTAGCCTGTGAGTGAGAAGATCACCACTGATAGGATAGCTCCACATGGCGGAAATCGTGATATACTCCAATATAGGCTGTATTTCTCTATAAAGAGCATTGACGAAGGAGCATTTCCATGGCTATAGCTCATGTTACAGAAGACGAGAAGGAACTGATAGAGGCGATTCGTGAGTTGGCGCTGGAGAGAGTGGCACCGCGCGCGGCGGAGATTGATCATACAGGCAAGTTTCCCTGGGATATGAAAGATTTGCTGGCGCAGCAGGATATTCTGGCGATGCCTTTTCCGGCTGAGTATGGAGGGATAGGGGCAAGCGAACTGGCGGTGGTGATGGCGATTGAGGAATTGTCGCGTCATTGCGCCACGACGGCTTTGATTCTGGCGGTGCAGCAGCTTGGCTCGATGCCTATTTTGCTGGCAGGGAATGAGGAGCAGAAGCGTAAATACATTCCACGGCTAGCCAGTGGGGAGTGGACGGCAGCTTTTGGGTTGACGGAGGCTGGTTCTGGTTCGGACGCGGCGGCGATGCAGACCAGGGCAGTGCGTAGGGGGGATACATATATACTGAATGGCTCGAAACGTTTTATTACGAATGGCGGGTTGGCGCAGGTCAACTCGATTTTTGCGATAACGGACCCAGATGTTGGCACGAGCGGGATCAGCGCATTTATCGTGGAGAGGGATTACCCTGGCTTTGCGGTGGGGCGGATCGAGGAAAAGATGGGCATTAAGGGTTCACAGACGGCTGAGTTGATTTTTACGGACTGTGAAGTGCCGGCTGAGAATTTGCTGGGGCAGGAAGGTGATGGTTTTAAGATCGCATTGAGGACGCTGGACCATACACGCATTGGTATTGGAGCACAGGCGCTGGGGATTGCACAGGGGGCGCTCGACCTGGCGGTCTCGTATGCCAAGCAGCGCGTGCAGTTTAACAAGCCGATTGCTGATAACCAG
This sequence comes from Ktedonobacteraceae bacterium, assembly GCA_041499255.1. Taxonomy (GTDB): domain Bacteria; phylum Chloroflexota; class Ktedonobacteria; order Ktedonobacterales; family Ktedonobacteraceae; genus UBA11361. Next base: position 5,058 of record JBGQJX010000264.1, read on the forward strand.
GGGATCCAGTTTATGCTGGCGGATATGGCGACGAAGGTGGAGGCATCAAGGCTGCTGGTCTATAATGCGGCGGAGATGGTTGATCGCGGCGATAAAAACTTTGGGAAGTACTCGGCGATGGCGAAGATGTATGCTTCAGACCGGGCGATGGAGGTGACGAACGATGCCATTCAGATTCTGGGCGGGTATGGGTATATGAAGGAGTATCCGGCTGAGCGAATGATGCGCGATGCGAAGATTACGCAGATTTATGAGGGGACGAATCAGATTCAGCGGCTGGTTATTGCTCGCGATTTATTGAAGTGATAAATGGGTCGAATACATCGTGCAGCCGCCCGCACCATGTATTCGACCTATCTGATTGGAGATGAGGATTATGCCTTCGCTGGTTTGTGATTAGCAAGACACAGGTATGATTTGAGCAAGCGTGACTCTCCTGATGGGCGTTATCGTGGCTATTTATCTGAATAGCGTGATAGCCATTGCTCAGCCTGTTACAGAAAACGGACCAGAAAGCCCCTCTCTTTTAAGGCGGGGATGAATGGGCGTTTCTTGTGTGGGACTGGCGCGGTGGGGCATAGGTTGGGTCATCCCACGCCAAATAGATATCAAGCGCCCGTCGGATGATTTCAGCCATGGGCAAATCTTCCTCCTGGCTCCGCTTTGCCAGTTGCTGCTTTTGCCGCTCCGTAATGTAGATGGTAATGCGTTCTTTGCGCATCTTTGGCTCCTCTGTTCTTGACAGTCATCCCTATGAGGATGTATAATCAGTATAGCAGCAGGAAAGACGAAAGGCAAGAGGCCATGCTCATCTACGAGTACAAGCTCGACGGGACGAAACAGCAATACGCTGCCATTGATGAAGCGATACGGGTGGTTCAGTTCATCCGCAATAAGTGCTTGCGCAAATGGATGGATGAGA
>JBGQJX010000265.1:0-5968 GCA_041499255.1 Ktedonobacteraceae bacterium
GAAGGTATCCTGCGTGAGATCCTGGCTTTCTTCCCAGTCGCCGGTCATGCCATAAATGGTATGAAAGACCAGTTTCCCATATTTTTGAATGAGCTCTTCTACTGCCTGGTTAGCAGGAATCATTTCCACAACAACACTCTTTTTCGCGCCTTAACGGGGCGCTCCACTAATGAAGATGCATGAGTATGAGCAATTGTGACATCAATTTGCCAGAAATAAAGAAAATTGGACAATTGGACAAAACCTCTCTTACGAGGTGCATGGTATGTTGTCCAATTACCCAATTTAAAAATTACCGCAAGTGTTCTTCTATGTAGTCCTCAGCCTCCTGGACCGTCGTGATCTTCTCTGCATCTTCATCTGAAATTTGAAGCTTGAACTCTTCTTCCAGAGACATAATGAGCTCAACTAGATCAAGTGAGTCGGCATTCAAATCCTCAACAAAAGATGCACTGGAAACAACCTCACTTTCATCAACACCAAGTTGGTCGACGACGATCTTTTTGAGTCGCTCAGAGACAGTTGCCATTATTTCACCTCGCTTTCCGCTATTGGGGTGGGCTGTTGCTGGGCCCGATTAAATATTGTGCCGAGTACGCCATTAATAAATCTGCTGGAAGTGTCACTGCCAAATTGTTTGGCGAGTTCCACTGCTTCGTTAATGGCAGCCTTAGCTGGTACCGTATTATTGAACAGAATCTCGTAGATTGCAAGTCTTAGGATGTTTTTATCGATTCGGGCCATTTGTTGTAATGGCCATTCGCGAGCTGCACTCTGAATATGCGCATCGATATCAGCAAGATGGTCACAGACACCTGCTACTAATTCGCTGGCGTATTCCGCCACCTTCGGTTGGAGGTGGCGATCTTCGACATGACGCTGCAAGACCTCTGTTGGTATATGTTGAGCGGTGTCGTATTCGTAGAGTGTTTGCAAGGCAATCATTCGTGCTTGTCTGCGTATCCCTATTGGCATGGTGTCCTCGCATAGTTGCTAGCTATGTTGGCTGCGCGTGAGTTTAGCTGTTATAGAACATCGTATTGATGCGGCGACATGTTACGCGACATCCTGAATATATACATTGACCTCGCGTACGTGCATACCGACCATGTACTCAAGTGCTGCAGCAACCTCCTCCTGGACGGCGGACCCGACATGAACGATGTCAACATCGTTTGCTACTACAATGTAGAGATCCGCTGTAACAGTATTATCTTTAATTGTCAAAGCTACCCCGTTTTTGGGGACTTCACGACCAAGAAAACGAGACCACTGTTCGCTTGCCTGAGCCATACGGACAACACCCGGAACTTGCAGTGCTGCATTAATCACGATGGTTGAGAGTACCTGGCGTGCAACGCGTACAACCCCTGGCGGTTCAGCTACCATTGAGATTTTCTCCTTCTAAAGAATACGAACATCTCTACGTTTTTTTCACGCTGAAAAACTGAATGGTGATGTTTCGCGCTGTACGTCATGTATGCCGCCAATAAGGCTTACTGCAAAGATATGCGCTTTTCCGGTCTGTGTCAAGTGCGCTATCCAAATCGGTTTCCTTCAGGATCATTATACCTCATGTACAAGGCCCATATCACGCAAGGCTATCGTCGCTTTTTCGATATCCGTCGCGCTACTGATAGTAACAGTGGTGGTGCCCTTTATAATCCGTTTGACCATCCCTGTTAACGCCTGGCCAGGACCGATTTCAATAAAGACCGTAACCCCCGCGCTGGCCATGTATTCTATGGTGCGGATCCACTGTACCGGAGACGCTATCTGCCGGGCAAGCTCGTCACGAATGGCCTGTGCCTCGATGAGCGGGGTAGCATGAATATTGCTGATGACCGGTATAGTCGCATCCTGCATGGAGGTGGCCAGGATTGCCTGGGCCAGTCCGGTGGCGGCAGGCTCCATTACGGGTGAGTGGAAAGCTCCACTTACGGCCAGTGGTATGACGCGTTTTGCTCCCTTTTTTTTCGCCAACTCCATCGCCAACTGCAACGCGTACTGCTCACCTGAAATGACGATCTGCCCTGGCGCATTGAAATTGGCTACGATTACTCGTCCCACTCCCGGGTGCGCCGGCTTGCCGCTGTCATCTGCCGGGTAGCGAGCCAGCGCCTGGTTCGTCGCTTCCTGGCACACCTCTTGTAGCTGTTCCGCGTCCATGCTAATGATTGCTGCCATCCCTCCTGGGCAAATCGTTCCTTCGTGATGCATGAGCCGGCCGCGTTCCCGTACCAGCCGTGCGGCGTTCTTGAGATCAAGCGCGCTGGAAACGACCATGGCGGCAATTTCACCAACGCTATGCCCCGCGGTATAGCCTGGAACAAGAGGGAAGGACCAGGAATAATGGTGTGGTGAGAGGGCTTCTTGAAATGCAGCTAAAAGAGCAAGACTTACAGTGACAATAGCAGGCTGGGCATTAACCGTGTCGCGCAGCGTATCTTCTGGCCCCTGGAAACAGAGCGTGCTAAGCGAGAACCCTAATGCTTCGTCCACTGCCTCGAAGACCTGGCGCGCGGCAGCAGATGTCTCGAAGATATCAGCACCCATGCCTACCGATTGGCTACCTTGCCCGGGAAAAAGAAAGGCGACTTGTGTCGTCATCTTACTTTACTCTTTATGCAGTATGAGGGGACAGCAGGCAAACGAAACCCGTACTGTCCCTCTACAGTTCTTTAGCTTTTCTTTGCGCGCGGCAAAAATACCTGGCGATTGCGATACATGCCGCAGTTCGGACAGGCATGGTGGGAAAGCCGGGGTCTTTTGCAGTTCGGGCAGGCCACCAGTTGTGGCAATTTCAGCACATGATTCGCTCGCCTCTTCCCCTGGCGAGCATGAGATGTTCGTTGTTTTGGTAATGCTCCCATTGATTCGTTTCTCCTCTTCCACCAGTAATATGCCCTGACGAAAGATCAGGCAAATTTATTGGCGTTTTGATGACTCTGAGCCGTTTTGTAATAATTTTTCAAGGACGCTAAAGCGTGTATCAACTTCTGGCTTGCAGTCGCAAGGCCCAAGATTGAGATCATGTCCACATTGTGAACAGAGTCCTGCGCAATCTTCACGGCATAGAGTCGCCATCGGAATTGCAATCAGTACATTTTGTCGTATTGCCTCGGTCAAATCAACCAGGTGGTGATCATCGATGGAAAAGATATCTTCCTCGTCTATGGGAGGCAGTGCTAAACCAGTCACGATATCGACTGTTGGATAAAATTGCTCCATAAAAGGAACATGCATCGGCTGTTCGAATATCTTCAAGCAGCGGGTACATGATAGCTCTAGCGCCAGGTCCACCCAACCATCAACGAGTAATCCCTGATTGGTGCGACGAATACGTACGTGCCCATCAAGCGGGCCAACTACTTTGAGGTCTTCATCGAGTTTGATGTCTTCTTCATGAAGAGTATACTCAAGCGTTGTCCCGACAGAAGCCTTCATAAGCTGCGCCACATTATAAAGCATAGTCTCTATATCCCTTCTCAATTGAGAGTAGTGTAAAGTTGGTAGATTAAATAATGTATGACACAACCTTTGACCGTCGAGGCTGTGCTTCTTCTCTGTGGTGCTCGTTTATTATAGACAAGTGCTGCGAGAGTGTCAAGTCCTGCCCCCAATAGGGCAGCCCTCACACTGCTTCTTCTCTTTTCATTGCGCTACATATTCCGGCGAGATGCCGAAAGCGACAAGTCTCGCTGCTGTATTACTCACGAGCGACCAGACTGACCGTCCCCGCTGCCCCATCGATGGTAATTTGAAGACCGGTCGTGATGCGCTCCGTGGCGCCTGGCACGCCCACAACTGCTGGAATGCCAAACTCGCGCGCAACGACGGAGCCATGAGACATAGCCCCGCCCATTTCCATCACCAGGCCGCTAGCGGTGAGAAAAAGAGGCGTCCAGCCAGGATCGGTCGAGGGCGCTACCAGGATTTCTCCTGGTTCCAGGCGCGCCCCTAGCGGGTCAAGTATCACCCGGGCCTTCGCGGTCACAATCCCCGCTGAAGCTGGCGTCCCGCTCAATGTGTCATTTGCGGAGCCTGTTGCCTGTGTTTCGATAGATGGCTCGGTACCATCGGAGAGCAGGAGGCGCGGCACATGGCGGCGATGCAACTCGTGCTCGTAGCTGGCGCGGCGCTCGCGCACGACAGAACGCATATCTGTCCCTGCCAGGGCCGCCCGCGCCTCGGGTAGTGTGATGAAGAAGATATCCTGCGCTTCCTCCAAATGTCCAGCTTGCGCCAGTTCTTCTCCAACGGGCCACAGTAGTTCGCGACCGCGAGCCAGCAGTTTCACCAGATAAAACTTGGGCGTCTCCCGCAAACCGTACAGGTCGCGTGTTCGTCTCAGGCAGAAACTCACCAGCAGGCCGCGCAGCCGTCCTTTGTGGGCTGCGCGCCGTGTAAGGTCAACCACCATCGCTTCAGCCTCTTGCGCTCCGCGACGGAACTGCACATCGGGAGCCAGTTCCGGGTTCTTGAGTTGGAGATAGTTGGCTAGTGCGCCGATGATATGGGTTGGATTCTCTGACCAGCGAGGCAGGCCCAGGTCAATCTCGGCAACAGCACGGTGACCATAGATGGACAGGAAGTTTGCCAGGCCCTGTTGGAATGTGGAGGGAAGAGCGCCATCGTGGTAATCCTGCGCCAGCCGCTCAGGTGATGTGTTTTGCAAGACTTCCGCGGCGGCGCGGTCAGCAGATATCCGTTGAGCGAGATCCCAGAGAGCCAGGTCCATTTCGGTCGTCACATTGTGCGGAAGTCCGCGCAGTACTGTCTGTCGTTCGGAGTCCTGGGTAAGATCGCCCAGCAGCTTACCTGCCAGAGCAAAGACTCCTATCCCGGTTACCATGACTGGTACGATGCTGGATAGCAGGCGCGGTGGGTTGCCAAGGAAGAGTCGCTCAAGTTTCGCCAGGCGTTCGGCGCTGCTAGCGTTCGTGGGTAATTCACTCTGTGTTAGCAGTTGTGTGTTCGATCTCTTGACGCGTGCTCGCGCAGCCTTCGGGCGAAGAAGAGCTTGTAGAACGTAAAGCGGGGCGCGCATACGCATGATGAGGCTGAACATTGTGCGGAAGACGGCCCAGCGCGATACCGCGATAGGAGCAAGGCGGGGATCAGCGGCGATCTGTTTGAAGATGGGGACAGAACGTGCCTCCATAAATTGTAACGCTCGTCCCATCAGCTCTCGTCCAAGCGTGCTGCGCAGAATTGGTGTCACGTCAATAAAAAGGCGTTGAGCCGCCTCAGCAATGAGAACAACCCCCATCAGGGGATCCTCAGGTGGCTTCCCTATGAACGTGCCGATTGACGAAGTCACCAGCCGGACCATCTGGATACCCATTGGAGTGAACGGTCGGAAGACGCCTTGCGCCACGTTGATCGAGAAGTAGGCACGCAGGATATCGTCGGTAGCTGGCGCTCCGGCGGGCAAAGGAAAGAGCGTGGTAATTGGTCGCGCCTGCGTTAACCAGGGCTTGCCGGAATCGTCAATCGCCCACTCGATATCCTGGGGTGCGCCATAATGGGCTTCTACTCTCGCCCCCAACGCCGCAAGTGCGCGTAACTGGTCGTCTGAAAGGCAAGCTTCACTCTGTTGTTCTTCCGACTCGATTCGCTCCGTGCCGCCACCCGCGGTGGCTCGGATGATGATTCGCTTGTCGCCAAGGCGGCGCTCGACAACTTCGCCCGTGGCAGTATTTATCACGAAATGGTCCGGGTTAACCGCGCCCGAGACGACCGCCTCCCCTAATCCGGGGCTGGCGTCGATCACAGCTTGCCGTCGTCGCCCGGTAAGTGGATTGGCAGTGAAAAGGACGCCCGCCACTCTTGACTCAACCATACGCTGGACAACGACCGCGAGACGTACGCTGCGGGGATCAATCCCGTTGCTGGCGCGGTAGCTCACGGCACGGTCGGTCCAGAGTGAGGACCAGCAGCGCCGCACTGCATCGACGAGAGCATC
>JBGQJX010000266.1:0-5967 GCA_041499255.1 Ktedonobacteraceae bacterium
CGCCTCCCCACCATTTTTTATGGTGGGGGTGTGGCAGACGCCGTCTCCCACAGCCGCACCTTCACAAAAAAATGAACGCGAAGAGCGTAGCGATGAGGTCCCGGAAAAACATGCACATTGCGTTAACTAGCAAAGCTCTACAGGAATGATAGGAAGTACGATAACATTATGGCGGAAGTAAAGTTCGCGGAAGATACGGAGCAGGCGTCACACGCTGTCTCTGTTCCTCCGCGCTCGCACCAACTGAAATATGATGCTCTATTAGTGCTGGTGACGTTGATCTGGGGCAGCACGTTCCTGGTGGTGAAAGAGACATTAAAGCTGACCGGGCCATTTACCTACCTGGCGCTGAGTTATAGCATAGGTACCCTGTTGCTAGCGCTCATTTTTCACAAACGCTTGCTGCGCATCACGCGTCAGGAGATCATAAGCGGTATGATTATCGGCATCTTTCTGTTTAGCGGCTATGCTTTACAGACAAGAGGCATTCAGTACACGACCGTCAGTAAAGCGGGTTTTATTACAGGGTTATATGTACCGCTTGTGCCGCTATTCTCATTCCTTTTTCTGCGACAAAGGCCCACCTTAAAGGCCATCGTGGGAGTAATACTCTCAGTGGTCGGTCTTTGCCTGCTCTCAATTAACAATACGTTCAATCTGGCATTTGGAATAGGCGAGGCGCTGTTATCGGGATGCGCTGTTGCTTTCGCGATGCAGATTATCATGATTAGTAAATATGCTCCTGGCGCCAACGCGATTAACCTGGCGATTGTGCAATTAACCCTGACCTCTGTGCTCAGTTGCCTGGCAATACCTATTGCGCGTGAGCCCTTCATCATGCCACCGCTACCGGTCTGGGGCGCTGTCTTATTTATGGGTGTAGCGGATGTCGCTTTTACCCTGCTGGCGATAAACTGGGTACAGCAGTATGTGAGCAGCACGCGTGCCGCCCTGATTTACGCGCTTGAACCAATGTGGGCGGCGCTGGCTGGTGTTCTGCTGGCAGGAGATGTCCTGAGCCTGCCAGCGTGGATAGGCTGTGGCTGTATTCTGCTGGGGATGATTGCGGGTGTCTTGCGCTTCTCGTTGCCGAAGAAACGCATCGGTCGCAGTGTGGTCATCATCAAATGAATGGGCTGTAGGGCCCGATTTATCGCGGCCACCGCCGATTTATCGGCCCTCGGTGCCTCTATCACTATCTAGATCATTTTGTGAAATCTCATTATTGCGCCCGCCTGGGGAGCCGATGCATGGCCCCGGGGCGCAATACATTACACCCCTACGTAATTCGATCCGCGATTGCAATAATATTCTCCGCCAGTTGTCGCAAAGCTTCGCGCAACTCGGGTGGTTGGCGAACGACCATGGAGCACTTGAGGCCGGCCAGTAAGTGCGCGATCCAGTCAAGGTTATTGACATAACAACGCAGCACAACTCCGTTGGGCGCCTGTTCCAGGGTAGCCAGTGCGGGAGGCACCATCTTTTGGGCTTCATCCAGCGTCGTTTCGAGCAGGACATCGACCAGCCAATCAGCCGGCGTCATAGCTATGGAACGGGTGACGTATTCGAGGCAATCGAAGCCGGGTGGATACGTGTATCTATCATGCCCGATTGCGGCGTGTAAGACCCTATCCAGCCGGAATACCCGTAAACCTTCGCGCAGGTGACAGTAGCCGACTGCGTACCAGAAACCAGCTCTATAAACGAGACCGTACAGATCGACATTGCGTTCGGTCGTCTCAGCATCCCAGGCCTGGTAACGCAGGTGGACCTGCCGTTTTTGTTGGGCCGCAGCGCTGAGCGTGCCAATGACCTCGCTCGTCGGGACTACAGCGGGAGGGGTGAGATCGAAGACCAGTGTTTCCTGTACTGCCTGGACACGGTCTCGCAAGGTAGCGGGTAAAACGCGCTCAACTTTGGCCAGCGCGCCCTCGACGGCAGGGGCGGCAGCGGCCAGGCCCAACTTGCGGGCGGCGAGCAATCCAATTGTGAGGGCAAGAGCTTCCTCTTCTGTAAACATCAAGGGCGGGAGTTTGAAGCCAGGGCGCAGCCGGTAGGTGCCGTAGCGGCCTCGTTCGGCCTCGACGGGTATGCCCAGGTCTTGCAGCATGGTAATGTAGCGCCTGACGGTGCGTGGATTGACTTCCAACCGTTCGGCAATGTCGGGTCCGCTCAACTGCTGGTGAGATTGCAGCAGTTCAAGAACGGTAAGGACTCTCGTTGTTGGGAAGTACATGTGAACCGGTTTCTTTCCGTTTTCTGACGAAAATATATCTAAACAGGGCGAATTATAGCCGCTTTTTAGCATTTTGTACAGCTATCGGTAAACGCCCATCAGAGGCCAATTTATGTAAGCGAGCAGAGATAGCCCGACCTTCAGATTCGCAATGTATATTCGCAATGTATACTAGTACTAGGAGTTCTCGCGATTTGTTACCTGGTTATCTAGCAACACGTTTTCACGAGTAGGTATTGTCGGCGAAGTGCAATAAATCCTTCTAAGGGCGTAGATTGCCAAATTTGCCATCTGTCTCGGTTAAATGTATTTAGGAAATCTTAACTTGAAAAGGGTGATGCGTTCATGGAACGGTCTCTGTTAGAACATAATCTGGAAGATCCTGACTCGTCAGATAAGCAGGAGGGGCCCCCTGCGCCCCCTGCCCCTCGTTTACCAAGTTACCACCCAACTGCCTGGGCCTTTGTTAATCGAGTGCTTGATATCGTCGACACTTTAACAGGTGGGCGTGCGGCCTGGTTCCAGCGCTTCTTCATGTATGCCTTTATTGGCGGATTCGCTGCCCTCGTCAATATGACAGTCTTTTTCCTGGTATTCTATGTCATTGCGCTGCCTGTTAATGAACCAATACATAATGTTATTGCCTCTGTGCTTGCCGCTGAAATTTCAATCATGGCAAACTTTGTGCCAAATGATTATTTTACCTTCCGTCATCTCTCTGGACACAAGCGATCGTGGGTTGCGCGTTGTATGCGTTTCCATATTACCTGTGTTGGTGGCATCCTCCTTACATTTGTGATCCAGTTTTCTATCAGCCATTTGTCGCATATGCAGCCTATTTTCGCGCAGGCGATAGCCCTGATTCTCGTGCTGTTCTATAATTTCTCGTTTCATCACATATTTACCTATCGCCACGTAAAACCTACCGCACGTAGTTAGGGGTTGCTACCTTATTTGATTTGATTTAGACTGTATTTTGACTTAGACTGTATTAAGAGAGGCTCGATTATGTCCATGATCCATTCACGTGCCGATGATCCAAATTTGTCCCGCATGCAAAGCGAGTCCGCATCCTCCTTGAAACAGCCACAAAACCACGTGGTGATTATGGGGGCGGGCCCTGCTGGCTTAACGGCGGCCTATGAGCTGGTAGTACATCAGCACGTGGGTGTCACTGTCTTAGAAAAGGATCCCCGCTATGTCGGCGGCATCTCACGCACCGTCGAACATGATGGCTATCGCTTTGATATTGGCGGCCATCGCTTCTTCTCCAAGAGCACCGAGATCGAAGAGCTGTGGACCGAGGTTATGGGCAATGATCTGCTCGTTCGCCCTCGCCTTTCCCGTATCATCTATAAAGGCAAATATTTCGATTATCCACTCAAAGCCTTCAATGCCTTGTTCAATCTTGGCCCCATCGAGACGATTCGCTGTATCACCAGCTATGTCCAGGCTCGCATTGCTCCCAATCGACATCCCAAGAGCCTCGAAGATTGGGTGACCAACCAATTCGGCAGACGCCTTTTCAATATCTTCTTCAAGACCTATACCGAAAAAGTATGGGGAATGAGCACGAAAGAATTATCTGCCGACTGGGCCGCCCAACGCATCAAAGGACTTAATCTGCTTGAAGCCATCAAGAACGCTTTATTCCCCCAAAAAACCAAAAAAGGCGGCGCGGTGATCAAAACCCTTATCGACGAATTCCGCTATCCGCGTCGCGGCCCCGGCGAACTGTGGGAGCGGGCGAAAGCGATCATTGGCCAGCAGGGCTATCCAGTGATGATGGGGAAAGAGGTTGTCAGCCTCCAACATGATGACAATCAGGTCACTGGCATCCTCACACGCGATGCCAATGGCGACATGAACCTGGAACGCGGTACCCACTTTATTTCGACACTGCCCATGCGCGAGCTGGTCCATGCCTTTGATCCTCCCTTGCCTGCTCACGTTCGCCAGGCGGCTGATGGGCTGAAATATCGCGATTTCCTGACGGTGGCGATGATCGTCAACAAAGCAGACATATTCCCTGATAACTGGATCTATCTGCATGATCCCGATATTATAGCCGGGCGCATCCAGAACTTCAAAAACTGGAGTCCCGAGATGGTGCCTGATCCCAGCAAGACCTGTCTGGGATTGGAATACTTTTGTTTCGAGGGCGATGGCTTGTGGACATCGAGTGACGCGGATCTCGTGAAGCTAGGTGGCAAGGAACTGGTGAAGCTCAAGTTGTGTAAACCCGAAGAGATTCTGGGAGGGGTCGTCGTGCGCCAGCCAAAGGCCTATCCTGTGTACGATGATGAGTATAAGATGCATGTGCGCGCGATCCGAGATTACCTCGAAGCGCATGCCACCAATATGCAACTGGTTGGGCGCAACGGCATGCACCATTATAATAATCAGGATCATTCGATGATGACCGCTCTATGTGCTGCGCGCAATATTGCCCTCAACGCGAAACTAGATCCCTGGAGCGTCAACACCGATGCTGAATATCATGAGGGGACGCGTGACGTCGAAGATAAATCCGGACGCCTCGTGCCACAACGCGCCATTGCTGTAGAAAAATAAGCAACATGGAGAATCGGATGAATATATTGTTGACTGGCGGCGCTGGCTTTTTTGGCGATATCATTAAGAAAGAGTTAGTTGATCGCGGCTTCAGAGTTATCTCCATAGATCTAGAAAAAGATGACTTTGTCCACAACAATTTCACAGCAATTCAAGGTGATATTCGCGACTTAAAACTTATGGAGAATATTGCCTTAGAACATAGCTTTGATGCTATTTTCCATGTAGCGGCCATGTTAGCGCACGCTGTTAAGGATAAGAACTTTCTTTGGACGAGCAACGTTGATGGCACCCGTAATGTCGCTGAAGTTGCCAGGCGTTTCAACATACCTAAAGTGGTCTTTACTTCCTCCAATTGCCTGTGGGGGGAGAGTTTTGACCGGCCTGTAACAGAAGATGATGCGCCTCGGCCAGTAGAAGTTTATGGTCAATCCAAGTGGGAAGGCGAAAAAATCCTTCAAGAATACAAAGACAGTTTTAACTCGGTTATTTTTCGTTGTCCGACGATTATTGATGCTGGTCGCCTGGGCTTACTGGCCATTCTGTTTGAGTTTATTGATGAGGGCCGTAAGGTCTGGGTAGTTGGTGGCGGCAAGAATCGCTATCAGTTTATATTTGCTCAGGACCTTGCAAATGCCTTTGTTAAGGCGCTAGATTATAACAAGAGTGCCGTGTTTAATATAGGTTCTGACAACGTGCCGACCTTTGCCGAAGCTTATAATGGTGTGATACGCAAGGCTGGCACAAAAGCGCATGTTGCTAATTTGCCGCGAAGTATCGCTATTCCCGCGATGAAGCTTGCCTATGCACTGAAGCTCTCCCCGCTCGGACCATATCAATATAAGATGATAGCCGAAAGCTTTGTTTTCGATACTTCTCAGATCAAGCAAGAGCTAGGCTGGCAGCCAACTCTCACGAACGAAGAAATGCTGTATAGAGCGTACCGGTATTACCATGTTAATTTGAACGATATTAAGCATCGCACGGATGTATCAGCACATAAACAAGCGGCAAAGATGGGTATTATACGTCTTTTGAAATGGATTTCTTAGGCAAGGTTCAATTCGTCTGAATTGTGCTTGACAGTTTGAACAGTCCCATCATGTCACCCTGAGCGAAGCGAAGGGTCTGTCGCGATCGGCAGCGAGATGCTTCGC
>JBGQJX010000267.1:0-5952 GCA_041499255.1 Ktedonobacteraceae bacterium
AACGAAGTCGGTTCTTACCATCCAATAAGAATGACGCTAGCGCTTCAGTCTGCTCAAAGTATACGCAATAGATGCGGAGAATACAGTGTACCTATCACCAGTTTTCCGTCCAGGTAAAACTGCCAGGTGCATACTCTCAATTTCTACAGAGAGACCTGTATCACATCAAAAACACCGTATGTTATAATGCAACGATAGGACGGAGCCTGCAAATGGCACTACTTTGAATGAAGATGCATGCACGTTTGAGGTGCGTCCAATTATGATTGATGGAGTAAAGGGTATTATGCCAACACGTGATGATGCTTATAAACTGATGACCAGCCATGTACTGAATGAAAATTTACAGAAACATATGCTTGCGGTCGAAGCTGCTATGCGCTTTTATGCGCGAAAATATGGAGAAGACGAAGAAATCTGGGCGATGACTGGCCTGCTGCACGATTGCGATTACGAGAAATTTCCTGATTTGAATGAGCACACCAGGGTCCTGGCCCAGTGGCTGCGTGAGGATGAATATGATGAGCGTATCATTTATGCTATCCTGGCTCATAATGATGTGAACATTGCCACGCATCCGCGCAATGACCTGCTTTCACACGCGCTCTACGCCTGTGATGAGATCACGGGAATGGTTACGGCGACGGCCCTTGTGCGCCCCAATAAAAGCATCATCGGGCTGGAAGTCTCCTCTGTGCGCAAGAAAATGAAGTCCAAAGGTTTTGCCGCGGGAGTCAATCGCGACGACCTTGTCAATGGCGCGGCTGAACTTGGCGTTGATCTGGATGAACATATTGCCTTCGTGATACAAGCCATGTCGAGCATTGCGGATACCCTGGGGTTGGCAGGGATACAGGAAGAATCAGCGACTGTAGGATAGACGCAGGTTGAAAGCGTAGAGAGTAAAGATATCGTTAGCAGCAAAGCAACAAAAGCAACAGTGCAACAGCGACAACAATCCCACATAAAAAGGCAGAAAAGCCAGAGGCTCTTTACTGCCAGTGAAATCGCAGAATTTGACTATTGCCCACTTGTCTGGTGGCACCAGCAGTACGAGCCACTGGCTGAGGCAGACACGGAGGAGCTTTTTGCGCGCCTGGTGGAACTGGAGCACGAAAACGGTTCGCAAGCGCCAGCTTTGCCAGAATATCAAATGGTTGAGCAACTGTTAGTGCGTAGAGGGGCTTTTGATGAGGGGCGGCGGCAGCATCTTGAACATGCCGAAGAGGTGGAGGAGATTGAAGAGGAGCGTGTTGTCGCGGTGGGTAGACGTGGCAATATGCGCCTCTTAGGACTGATTGCGGCGGTGATATTTGTGCTGGCGGTGTTGTTGATTGTGGCGGCAGTACTTGTGCGATGATGCGTTTGCATTTGGGTTCCTACGTTTGTTAGAGGATGGGGAACATGTTTAGTAATTTCCTCCTTCCGGTCGGTCTTGGGTTACTGCTCGTCGCGCTTGCGCTGGGCATCCTGATATTGAATGAACGCCGCTATCAGCGGCAGCGATTGATAACGGAGCGGCAGCAGGTGCTAGGTTTGCCGGATGGGGAACTTGTCTACGAAGATGCTGACGGCGAAGGAGAGCCATTGTCGTCGAGCGCCTATCCATTAGTTGGAAAGCCGGATTATGTCGTCCAATTGCCTGATGGTCGCCCGGTGCCTATCGAGCTGAAACTCGGCGTGCAGGATGCCACCATACCATATAGCAACCATAGCTTGCAGGTAGCTGCCTACTGCCTGATTCTGGAAGACTATTTTGTACAGGCCCCTACACATGGTATTTTACGCTACGCGGATCGCGAGTTTACTATCGAATATACGCCTGCCCTGCGTAAGAGAGTGATCAAGCTTCTGGGAGATATGGAGCTTTGCAGCGAAAAACAGCCGCCGCCATTAGCAAGGCAGCGTCCGGCGAAGTGCCGTATGTGTGTATTTCAACCGATTTGCCCGGTCGGTCGCGGTAGGTAGAGAGGGCAAGAGGAAATAAAAAGGAAAGTAAAACGGTGAAAATATGCCAAGTGAAGTTGTTGAATTGAGTGGTCATATCATCGACTCGTGGACCTTGCCGCGCGCCTGGGATCTCATTATGGACCGCGGGGGCAACTTTGTCGTCCAAGAGATACGCGTTGGCGCCAGAAAGACCGAAACAAGCTATGCCCGTCTCAAAGTTGAAGCGCCCAACGATGAAGTATTAGATCTCATCCTCTCTGAACTGCAGCAGCTTGGGGCGGCGCTGGTACACGGCGAAGACGCGCAGACGGTAGCCGTCGAACAGAACGGCGTGCTCCCCGCGAAATTCTACTCCACGACGAATCTGCCGACGCAGGTGCGCTTGAACGGGCAATGGGTCACTGTTGAAGGCATAGAAATGGATGTGGCCGTCATCATTGATCGCGACAATTTGCGTGCCTTTGGCAAGCCAATGCATGAAGTGCAGGTGGGAGAACAGGTCGTCATTGGCTATAATGGTATTCGCGTGCAGCCATTTGAGCGCGCGCGCGAACGAGAAACTTTCGCCTTCATGCAGAGCGACGTCTCCTCCGAGAAGGTCAAAGTACTGGCAATCCACCAAATTGCCCGTCAGATGAAAGAGACGCGGGCGCGCAACGGCAAAATTCTCTTTGTACTGGGTCCGGCCGTCATCCACACAGGCGCGGGCCGGTACGTCGCCGAACTGATTCGGCGCGGCTACGTGCAGGTGATCTTTGGTGGCAATGCGATTGTAGCCCACGATGTCGAATCGGCTCTCTTTGGTACCTCCCTTGGTGTTGACCTGCGCAGTGGCGAACAGGTCGAAGGGGGACATCGCAATCATTTACGCGCCATTAACGCGATCCGCGCGGTCGGCTCTCTAGAGAAAGCCATCGAGACAGGTCTGCTGCGTGAAGGTCTCACCTACGAAGCCATGAAGCGCAATATACCCATGGTGCTGGCCGGTTCTGTCCGCGACGACGGCCCCATGCCCGGCGTCATCAACGATATGCAAGAGGCGCAGCGGAGGATGCGCCAGGAAGTGCCGGGAGTCGAGATGGCGCTCATGATTGCCTCGATGTTGCACGCCATCGCCACTGGAAATCTGCTTCCTTCGGTGGTGCGCACGGTGGTGGTAGATATTAATCCCGCGGTAGTGACGAAACTGGCGGACCGGGGAAGTTTCCAGGCGGCTGCCGTGGTGACGGACGCGGAACTGTTTTTGAGGGAGTTGGTGGAGGCGCTGGTGTAAATAGCTGCGTGCTATGGCTTAGCATTCGGCACCGCCGCCGTAAAAATCTCCTGCTTCCCGGTTCTTGAATCATTCCAGAAGGGGTGGACGAAGTGGTCGTCGGCGGCCAGTCCCTGGTAGTCCCCAATGAACTGCTGTCCTGACTCGTCGATAGGAGCATCAACTGCCGGGTCCCAGCTTTGCGTTGTCACGCGCACATTTTTGAGGAACGATATTCCCTTGTTTACGGATTGCGCGAGAAAGACATCGATGAGCCGGTGTTGTGGGTCGACGCGGGTGTCAAAGAATGAGATGCTGATGACGCCGCCGGGGGCAACAACCATTTGTGGCTGGAATTGATTGGTGCCGTTGCGCAGCGGATCATCGTTGACGCGTGTGGGTGTCGTCCAGGTCTGGCCGCGATCTTTCGAGGTAGAGAACAGGATGTCGGCATCGCCGTAGCCCTTGTCGGACCAGGTAATGTAGAGCTGGCCCGTTTTTGGATCGCACGCAAAGGCCGTGAGCGAGAGATTGCGATAGCGTTCTGGCGGGAACCGGCCCTCGATATCGTGAATTGTCGCTATCAGCACGGGCGTGGTCCAGGTCGTGCCGCCATCAGGTGAGGTGGTCAGAACCAGGCGTGTGGGGATGGGGCCACTCATCAGGTCGATATAGGGAAAGGCAACAGCAAGAGCGCCACCAGGTTCGACGACAGGAATCGCGCCCTGTGCCGCGTCGCACCTGGTTGAAAGAGCGGGGCGACCGGTAGCGGCATTGATACAAAAGGGGGCATTGCCCTCGATGAAACGCATGGGCGAGAAAGATTTGCCGCCATCGGTCGAGCGTGAAAAAGCCAGTTCCTCGCTACAATTGTTGCCATAACCGCAGTTCCCTTTATGGTCATAAGACCAGGCGACGTAAATGTTGCCACTATACTTGCCTGTCGTCTGGTCAACGGCGATCCACGGTTTGTCATTAAAAGCCTGCCCTATTGGATTCAGCGTCACTGAAACTGGAAGGCCGAAGGACTTGCCTCCATCGTGCGAGGTCGAGACGGCGATACCGCTCGTGGTCTTATTCGCGTTGAGGACCGCCGCGTAGATCTCGTTATGGGCACCGAAAGCGAAACTGATATCGGAGGTCACGTCATACTGTTCGAAACCCGGCAGAAAGCCGCCATCGCTCCAGGTACAGCCACCATCGAAAGAAGCAAAGAAGCCAATCTTAAAGCGATAGTGGGTGGGATCGGTAAAGAACTTGGAACCGCCGACAAGATGGAGGGGGTTGTGCGGGTCTTCAACGAGCATTGGCTCGCTGTGAGCACGATAGGTATCGTGGCTGACCTGGATGTTTGCATATGGTGGTTGAGGATGAGCGCCGAGAGTGACGCATGGGCCGCCTCCTGGCAATGTGTAGAAGGGAGCTGCAATAGGCGTCTTAACCTGTGGTTTGTTGGTAGTATCATTGCAGCCTGTTAATGTGATAAAGGCTAAAACGGCACAAAGCAACGAGAGTATCGTGTGTTTTATCGGGCGGCGTTGCATGTAATGGCTCCCTGCAACTGTTAAAGCAATGAGCGAAAACGATCCTTATTACATACGGCCATGCCGCCTACAACCTCACACCATCACATATAACTATTCATATTAAAGAAGATTGTTTCTTCAGATTATAATGCTTGCGCGCCTTGGCGAGATTGCCACAACTCTTCATATCGCACCAGCGGCGGGTGTGGTTTTTGCTCTGATCAATAAAGAGCCAGCCACAGGTGTCCGAGGCACAGACGCGCACGTTTTCCAGTTCCTCTGAGGTCAACAGGTCGGCTGCCGCGCGCACCACCGGCCAGAGCAGTCGATCCAGGGCACGCTTTTCGGGCAGCCAGCTCCACGCGAAACCATGTTCCCCTGGCACAATGCAGGTGTGCGCCAGTGCATGAGAGAGGGCAGTGTTGAATGTGACCAGGTCGGCCTCTGCTGGTGGAGCGGCGTGTATTCTGGAAAGATATAGTCGAAAAAGAGCTTCGCGCAGTTCTATTGCCTGTTTGAATACGGTCTCTGCTTCCCACTTGTGTTCTCGCGCTTCTTCGCCGAGCAGGCGTGCCTCATCTTCCGTGAGAATACGCGCCTCCTGACCCCAAATGAGCAGATGGTCGTAGCTCATGAGCAACTCACGGGGATTGTCTTTTCGGTTATTTACTGTATTGCAAAAGTCCAGGCACAAATTATTGGCTGTAAACTCGAATGGTTTTGCTTGTGTTTCAGCGATGGTCATATGAAACCTCCTACTACTAAGTCTATCACATAATTATTAACCTGTAAAGAGCATTTGACAGGTTAGAATATTTATGTTATAATATAACCATCAAAGAGTTTTTTAATGGTTAAAAACGTTTCAATGAGATGAACGAGTTTACCCTGAGGAGGAGTATCATGGAGACAATCATCATTTTTGCTGTTACACTGATTGTGTTGGATATGCTGGCATTGAAATGGGGAACCAATAGCAGAGATAGCATGAAAGAGAGTCCAATCACCATTGAGTAAAACGGAGAGAAGCACGAAAAGAGTTTGAAAGCCATCCCTGCAACTTTGCTCTCTTAACTAACGCGACGTGCAACTTTTTCGCCGCAGGCGGCTCACCACCACTTGTGAAGGTGCGGCTGTGGGGGACGCCCGCGGCCCCACCCGCCCCGTGACAAAAAAAATAACGCGAAGAGCGGAGCGGGGGGGTGCCGGGAAAAAATTGACAAT
>JBGQJX010000268.1:0-5950 GCA_041499255.1 Ktedonobacteraceae bacterium
CAGTTACCCTCTTACTCACGATTACTATGTTGTCTCTTCCAAACCGCGCGTTGAGAATAGCAGGATATCATGCGACAGAACCGAGAAGCCAGTATATCCGAGAGAGAGCCGATTTCCTGGTGGAGTTGGCGACCCGGCTTCACCCCGAGACCTTTTCGCACATGGTATGGAGCGGCGCTCAATCCTACCGGCGCCTCTAGTGATAAACAGGTTATGACCTTTTCAATCAGCGAAGAGGTGCACAACTCTCTGCACCAGGGAGATAGCGTGCACATTATCTATTCTCCTCATTTGCATTATGTGTATGCGTTGGAGCCTGGCGATTGAAAAAGCACCATATATTGCGCGAGCTACAGGGCGGTGGCGTGCATTTACTAGACATGTTGTTTCCACCACACTGCGTAGGATGCGGACGAAACGGCACGGCGCTCTGTTCGTCGTGTATTACGCAATTCAGGCCAGTGGCGCCCTTATGCTGCCCTCGTTGTGGCTGCTCGTTAGAGACCAGTATGGTGTGCAGAAATTGCCATTATAGTCCGCCGGGCCTGAGCGGGTTATTCGCAGTATGTGATTATGAAGAGCCGCTGCGTTCGTGCATACACGCGCTGAAATATGATGGCAATCTCCGTTTAGCAGGGCCATTAGGCACTTTGTTGGGAGAATCCTTTAGCCTATTCGGCTTGCAGGCCGATGCCATCATTCCGGTTCCGTTGCATAGAGACAGACAACATCAACGTGGCTACAACCACGCCCAACTGTTGGCGGAGGTTTGCGCTACATTTGTGCATGTGCCGTTTCACGAGCATATGCTGGTCAGACACCGGGCTACACTTCCTCAAGTAGGCCTTTCGGTGAGGGAACGTTACCTCAATATGGCAGGAGCTTTTCTGTGTACTCCTGCTTACGCAACCGGCGCACTCTATGGACGTAGTATCGTTATTATCGATGATGTCTCCACTACGGGAGCGACATTGGGAGAATGTGCCGCACCCCTCTTCGCAGCAGGGGCGAAAGAGGTAAGAGGGCTGGTGCTTGCACGGCCATTGTGAGTATGAGAATTCAGCAATGATGAAAGTGAGACAAGGCGTTTATGCAGCAATTTAATGGGCTGGGGATGGGCCTGGGTAACCTGTCACGCTTATCTAACGCACAGACGCGCTCTATTAGCGCTGAGAATTTCACAGGAGATAAAGGACGAGGAGCAATGGCTATTGAGGGAACAGGCGCAAAGAGCGCACGTAACCTGGGACAGGGATGGAAGATATCGCCCTCGATTGTGATTGCCCCGCAGAGTGCTTTTACTCTGGCAGATATTGCCGGTTCCGGCGCTATACAGCATATATGGATGACCACGTTTCCGGCGAACTGGCGCAGGCTCATTCTGCGAGCGTACTGGGATGGAGAAGAGTATCCCTCGATCGACTGTCCATTTGGCGATTTTTTCGCTAACGGCTGGTGTGAGCGCTGCAATATAAATTCCTTGCCCATCGCAGTCAACCCGGCAGGAGGAATGAATGCGTATTGGGAGATGCCATTCCAACAAGGGGCACGACTAACCATCGAAAATTTGGGTATGGAAGAAGTGACGCTCTATTACCAGATTGATTACACACTGACCGAGGTACCAGACGATATGGCGCGTTTTCACGCACAATGGAGACGCAGCAATCCATTGCCGTACAAGGAAGTACACACCCTACTGGATGGAGTAAAGGGAAAAGGCCATTACGTGGGCACGTACCTGGCATGGCAGGTGAATAGTAATGGCTGGTGGGGTGAAGGGGAGGTGAAATTCTACCTGGATGGAGATACGGATTTCCCGACTATCTGTGGCACGGGGACGGAAGATTATTTCGGAGGGGCCTGGAATTTTGAGCAACCCAAAGGTACCTATGGCGCCTATTCCACAGCGTTTTTAGGACTACCCCAGGTCATTCAACCGGATGGGTTATATCGAAGTCAGCAGCGCTTTGGTATGTATCGCTGGCACATTATGGACCCTATTCGTTTCGAAGAAGACCTGCGAGTGACAATCCAGGGACTGGGTTGGCGCAGCGATGGTCGCTATCAGCCATTGCAGGACGACATCGCGTCAGTAGCTTTCTGGTACCAGCGAGAGCCGCATGCTTCATTTGCATTATCTGCTAACCTGGAGAGATTAGAGGTGCTTTAGGACCACCCCAGAGAAAGAAAAAGGTTACATATTTCGTTAAGATTGAAAGATATTCTCTTCGAGATTAATCGCCGGTTGTGCTATAATAAGCCACAAAAGAGTCAGACGCCGTTAATCAGGCAGTGACATTTCCAGTGGAAATGGATTGATTTACCTTGAGAAGTGTTACCTGCCTTGCTAATAGAGAGGATTCCTGATGTCGAGCAATGGGAAATGGATCAGAACGAGCTTTATATTACTCCTGGTGACGCTGGCCATTATCCTGGCGGTGATTTTTTTCCGTTCATCTTCCGATACGAAACAGGAAAATGTATCCACCATTCTGGCGCATATCAAAACGGATATCAACAATAACCAGCAAGATACGTTGAATGTCAGCAACGATACCATCACATTGACCAGGGGCAACGCATCAAACGCAGCCAAAGAATCAGCGACCATCAACGATACCTTTGATACGACCAAGGTCCTCAAAGACAATGGAATAGACTACGCAAATAGCCACTTACTCATCCTGCAATATGATCCTCCCAGTGCATTGAATACATGGATAAACCTCCTGATAAGTTTCATTCCTTTCATTTTAATTGGCGGATTGCTCATCTTTATGATGCGGCAGGCACAAGGAAGTAATAACCAGGCCCTCTCTTTTGGCAAGAGCCGGGCACGTATGTTTATGGGAAATAAGCCGTCGGTCACGTTTGCCGACGTCGCCGGTGTTGAAGAAGCAAAGCAAGAACTGCAGGAGATTGTAGAATTTCTCAAATACCCTGAAAAGTTTGTTGCACTGGGAGCACGTATTCCAAAGGGGCTGCTACTCGTTGGACCTCCTGGGACGGGTAAGACTCTGATCGCACGCGCTGTTGCAGGCGAGGCGGGGGTGCCATTTTTCAGCATTAGTGGTTCTGAATTTGTTGAAATGTTCGTGGGGGTTGGCGCGAGCCGAGTGCGTGACCTCTTTGACCAGGCGAAACGTAATAGCCCATGCATTGTTTTTGTAGATGAAATCGATGCCGTTGGTCGTCAACGTGGAGCGGGACTTGGTGGATCACATGATGAACGAGAGCAGACGCTGAACCAGATTCTCGTGGAGATGGACGGCTTTGATACCAATACTAATGTGATCGTGATCGCGGCCACCAATAGACCCGATGTACTGGACCCGGCCTTATTGCGACCGGGCCGCTTTGATCGCCAGGTAGTACTGGATCGTCCTGATATCAGAGGGCGGGTGGCAATTTTACAGGTACATGCTAAAGGAAAGCCCCTGGAAAAGAGTGTTTCGCTGGATACCCTGGCGAAACAGACTCCTGGCTTCTCCGGCGCTGATCTTTCCAATTTATTGAACGAAGCAGCAATCCTGGGGGCACGGCGAAATAAACGTAGCATTGGCATGAGTGAGTTGGAGGAAGCAATCGATCGCGTGGTGGCTGGTCCTGCGCGCAAGAGCCGCATTATCAGCGAGCGAGAGAAAGCGATCACGGCGTATCACGAAGTAGGTCATGCTTTAGTGGCGCGGTTACTTCCCAATACCGACCCGGTCCATAAGGTTTCGATAGTGGCGCGGGGGCAGGCTGGCGGGTTCACTATGCTGCTGCCAACAGAGGATCGCTACTTGTGGAGCAAGCCACAATTCGAGGATGTGCTTGCCTACGCGCTAGGTGGCCACGTCGCTGAACTGATTATCTTTGGTGAAGTAACCACCGGCGCTTCTAACGATATTGAAAGAGTGACAAAGATTGCACGCTCGATGGTGACCGAGTATGGTATGAGCAATCGCATCGGTCCAATGGCTCTCGGCCATAAGGATGAACTTGTATTCCTGGGGCGCGACTTTGGCGAGCAGCGCAATTATAGCGAACAGACAGCGCGTGAGATCGATGAAGAGATACGACGCATCATCCAGGAAGCCTTTGACAAAGCCTATAATATTGTCATGCAGAATAAGACCCGCATGATCATGATCAGCGAGCGTCTGATCAAAGAGGAGACGCTGGAAGGTCCACTCTTTGAATCACTCTTCAATCAGCCGATCAGCGATGACCAGTATGAGATACCGTCGATACTGGCGGGTATGCCAGGCATTAATCTGGCAGGAGGTAATGAGCAGGGCAAATTGCTGCCGGAACCGGGTGTGACTCATCCGGTGAATCAGCAACTTCAAGGGCCACTGAATGGCGATTTGAATTGATGAGGGTTTGCGTACACCTATAGGTAATACAAAAAAGGCCAGCCTTTGTGCTGGCCTTTTCAAAAGGATATTAAGAAAGATAATGGAGCACCTCTCTGGGCATTACCGGGCAGGGGTAGATATAGGGGGCACTTTCACTGATCTCATCATCTTCAACGATATCACCGGCAGTTTCACTGTCGGTAAAACGCTCACCACGCCCCATGACCCCTCGCAAGCTATCCAAACAGTCCTGCTCGAAGCGTTTGAGCGGGATGGAGTTGCCGCAAACGATGTGCATCAACTCATCCATGGCACCACCCTGGTTACAAACGCCATCATCGAACGCAAAGGAGCACGTACTGCACTCCTTGCTACACAGGGATTCCGCGATTCGATTGAGATTAGACGGGAAAACCGCTACGAACTCTACGATCTCATGCTTGAGATGCCGGAATCACTGGTGCCGCGTTACCTGCGTTTTGACGTACCACAGCGCACGTTGGCTGATGGTGCAACTCTTCAGGAGCTCGATGTCGCTTTTGTCGAGCGACTGACGCGCGAACTGGTTGCTAACGGGATTGAGGCTATTGCTATAGCTTTTTTGAATAGTTTCGCCAATCCCGCTGCCGAACGAGCGGCTCGCGCCATCGTCCAACGCATCGCGCCAACTATGCGTATCTCAATCTCATCGGAGGTCGTGCCTGAAATACGGGAGTTCGAGCGCACCTCGACGACGATTGCAAATGTCTATGTCCAGAGCAGTGTTGAAAGTTATCTCATTGAATTACAAGCGCGCCTGGCTCGCATCGGTATCAGGGGTAATCTCCTCATGATGCTTTCCAGTGGCGGCATTGTCACGTTAGATACTGCTATTCGCTTTCCAATTCGCTTACTTGAGTCAGGACCGGCAGCAGGGGCATTGGCAGCGGCTAGCTTTGGCGCAGTTTGTGGGTATGCCGACCTGCTCTCGTTCGATATGGGCGGGACTACCGCCAAGTTTTGTATTATCGACAGGGGAGAACCATTGATCGCCTACGAATTTGAAGTTGATCGCAGGTATCGCTTCAAAAAGGGGTCAGGACTACCAATAAAGGCGCCGGTGATCGAAATGATCGAGATTGGCGCCGGGGGCGGTTCGATTGCACGGATAGATCCACTGGGGCTGTTGAAAGTTGGGCCAGAATCGGCTGGAGCTGAACCGGGCCCGGTCTGCTATGGGCTGGGTGGCACAGAACCAACCGTTACCGATGCTGACCTGGTGCTTGGCTACCTTGACCCGGAATACTTTCTTGGGGGTCGAATCAAGTTAGACTCTGGTGCTGCGCGCGAGGCTATCAAGGTGCGGATAGCTGATCGGTTAGGAATCTCGGTTGAAGCAGCCGCCTGGGGCATTCATCAGATTGTGAATGAAAGCATGGCGAATGCCGCGCGCATACATACCCTTGAGCGAGGCAAAGATCCATACCGCTTCCCCTTATTTGCCTTTGGAGGAGCCGGGCCTGTTCATGGTTACCGGATTGCTAAAGCCCTTGGGTCGCCAGTGGTCATTGTGCCATTTGGGGCGGGGGTAATAAGCGCTGTTGGTTTTCTCACTGCTCCGCTCG
>JBGQJX010000269.1:0-5948 GCA_041499255.1 Ktedonobacteraceae bacterium
GGTAGATAGACCACGCGTGGACGCCTGGTAACAGGTGAAGCGAAGTGGCCCTAATGATCGAACGGCTTGTGACTTTGTCTCTTTCTAATAAATCCATCAAGCGAGCGCTTCAGCTCTTGCTCTCGTGCTGCGTAGCAGAGAGGGAGTGAGAGGATGAGAGAGGGTGTAGCAGGTGTGGGAGGTTGCAACTTTCCCCGGCTTCTCGCTCTTGGTCTCGGCAAAATTGAGGTAATTATACTCTTCGGTAGGGGCGCAAGTAATTGCGCCTCTTTGTGCTTTTGGCCCGGCGCACAATCGTGTAATGGTATATGCAGTGGTTACGCACGAATATCAGCCAGAGCGCATCGTATCTCTTTTTGCACTTCCAGGTCTTCTTCAACCGGTAGGGCCAATTGTAAAACCTGTTTTGACTCTTCTCCACCGATACGTCCTAGCGCCCATGCTGCATGTCCACGAACCAGTGGTTCATGATCGTGAAGTGCGCCAATAAGTGCTGGCACCGCCTGCTGATCTCCAATGTTTCCCAGTGCAACACAGACATTGCGCAGCAGCCCTCGCCGTTTTGTCCGTCTGATAGGGCTGTGCCGGAAGCGTTCGCGGAATTGCTCTTCAGTCAAAGAGAGTAATGGTATCAGTTCGGGACTGCTGCCTACCGCTGCCCGTGGGTGAAATGCTTTGTGGGGCAGCATTGAGATCATTTTCGTGCTGCCTGGTGCCTGTTTCCCATCCTCGGGCTGGGGCGCGTGCAATTCGCTCTCTACGTAGGACCCGCCAGCCCGGCTTCCCAGGTCATTCTTCAATCCAAGGCGCCTTTCCGCTACCGTATTGACGGGGCAGACCTCCTGACAAATATCACAGCCAAAGATCAAGTTACCCATCAGCGGGCGTAGCTCAAGAGGTATGCTGCCGCGCAGTTCAATAGTCAGAAATGAGATACAGCGTGTATTATCTAGCACGTAAGGAGCGGGCAGAGCCTGTGTCGGGCAGGCGTGAAGGCAAATTTCACAGTTCCCACAGCTTGTTTTAAGTGGGATATCGGCTTGCAGTGGCAGGTTCGTAACGATTTCGGCGAGAAAGACCCAGGACCCCCAGCCTTTCGTCAAAATATTGGTGTTTTTGCCGTACCAGCCCAGCCCGGCACGTTGAGCTACCGCGCGGTCTACCATGCGCCCCGTATCGACAAACATGCGCGTCTCTACATCATTACTGATCTCTTTACGCGCATATTCGCTGAGCCAGGTAGCAAATTGCTCAAGCCTCGCTTTGATGATTTCGTGATAGTCGTCACCCCACGCATAACGTGAAATGCGCCCGCGAGGCACGCTATCGGACGTCTCTCCTGGCTGCTCACTAAGATAACACATTGCCAGGGTAATAATGGACTGTGCTCCTGGCAGGAGCGCGTCAGGATGAGAGGAAACTTCGGCGCGCTCTGTCGTAAACCAGGGGAGGCCGTCCATCAAGCCCTGAACAATGCGCTCTTTGATGACGCGCTCGGCTTCAGGCAATGCCTCGGCAGTGGTAATGCGCGCCGCGTCAAAACCGAGTGAGTAAGCATATTCTTTGATAGTAGCTGGATTCAGCATTAGATTAACACATCTCGACGTCTATTTACCCACAGGGCGATGCCAATAAATACCACCAGGTAGACCGCGAGTACCAGCAATGCATGAATATCGGTTGCTGCTTGTGATACTTGTGTGCCAGGTGATTGAGGGGAAACAGAGATATTCTGGTTTTGTAGCAAGACAGAAATATTTGAGCCAATAAGATAATCAGGAAGTGACTGAAAAAAACTCCCGAGAGGCCCACCGATGGTTCTCCCAAATAGCCCAATAACGCTGACCACCGGTTCAATTAAAAAACTCCAGGTCAGCACTCCTGCCAACCCTGCGGCGGTCGCCCGTCCCAACGTCGATAAGAACAGTGCCATCATTGCATATGTAAATAGGCCAAGCATCGTAATCAGCATATAAAGGAGAGCATGACCAGTCCAGCTCGCGCTGAAGAAATCAAAGATCGGCGTTATACCGGTCGTAAAATTGAGGATGAAGCCAGTGAGAACGCCCAGCAGCGTTATTCCTACTACTCCCAGCACAACAGCGGCGATAGCGGCTCCGATTTTTGAGAGGAGAAATTGAGTCCGTGTCGGGCCGCGAGTAAGCATCAGCCGCACGGTTTTATCGCTGAATTCTCCGCCAACAATAGTACTTACAAGAATAATAATCAATATCTGTCCCAATGTTAGCAGTAACTGTGTTACCAGAGATAAAGACCCGGGCAGACGTAGCGAATCAGAGAAGCTGCGTAGTACTTCCGGCGTAGCGCCACTCTTGGCCTCCAGAAAAGTTGCTAACGCAAGCAAGCCGAAAAGACTTACTGTTGCAATAAAGCTGATAGAAGTCAGCACCTTAGACATCATACGACGGCGTATCTTGTACAATTCCATCCCAGTCAGGCGCAGCAAAACACTGACGTAATCCTGCCGCCCCATCAGCACTGAGCTTGCCCTACCTGCTGGAGGAATTGAAGCTTCAGGTATTGCTCGATATGAGGATTTCATTTCTTCCCTTCTTCCCTCTCTCGTTCTCTCTATGCATGAGACCCGCGTCTCTCACTGCTCAAATTGTGCGCCGCTCGCATCCCTTGCCAGCGCTGCCATACCCGGACGCGGAGAGCTGATGGAGGCTGGAGGTGTCGTGAGCCCAAGGAAAAGCTCCTCCAGGCTGCCCTCTAAAGGATGAATCTCCGCGGCAAAAAGATGATTTTGTGCCAGCAGTGCATTAAGCTCAGCCGAGCGGGTACGAGGGGCTTCCACCCGCAGAACAGGCACGTTTTGTTTATTGCTATCCATATGCACATGCGCAATCCATGGATATCCCCTCTCACTACTTTGCTGCAGCAGCGTACGGGCCTGCTCTGTTTCGTTGAAGGTGTTCAAGCGAATAATGATCTGCTCGCCTTGTTGTAGCAATTCATTGACTGCGCCCTGCTTGATCAGGTTCCCTTTTTGCAAGATTGCCACGCGATTACACACTTGCTGGATTTCATGCAGAAAATGGCTGGAAATGAAAATGGTCTTGCCCAGGGTTGACAGGCGCTGGATAAGCTGGCGAATCTCGAATTGACCCGCCGGATCCAGTCCATTCGTCGGTTCATCTAAGAGCACCAGTTCTGGATCGGCAAGGAGGGCAGCGCCAATGCCCAGGCGTTGTTTCATACCCAGGGAATAATTGCGAAAGGCATCTTTTGCCTGAGAACCCAGTTCGACAATTTCAAGCACTTCTTCAACTCGCCGGTTGCTTGTGCTTCCCGAGACCATGCCCGAGGCCGCGGCAACGGCGTGAAGGTTATCTTTCCCGGAAAGATATGGGTAAAAGACAGGCGTCTCCACTATAGCCCCGATACGCTGCAAAATAGCTGGCAGTTGATAGGCGTTATCCATGCCAAAAATGATTGCCCGGCCCGCCGTTGGTCGTATCAGGCCCAATAACAAACGAATAGTGGTTGTTTTGCCCGAACCATTTGGCCCAAGAAAACCAAATACATCGCCTCTCATCACCTGGAGATGCAGATCGTTGACGGCCACTAGTTTCCCGAAGGCCTTGGTAAGCCTGCTCGTGCTTATGATAATGTTGTAGTCGTATGTGAATGTATCTTCATATTCCACCATGCATACAATCCCTCGCTGCTGAATAATTTGTTGTTCTGCTGTCTGGGCTTTTTAGATTTTCAGCATGACCTTCGTTTATTATCCTGTATGCACAGTGTACACGATTGTGGCAAGTTTTTGGGAGTGGGGATGATCCCTTCCTGGCACTTATCCAGCACTCGTTTCATACTCGACAGTATCGATCAAATTATGCTAGACTACCTCAGAAATTACTGGCTGTTTTGCGAAACTGATCGGGAAAATCTTGTATTATTAGGAGAGTTCATGGAAGCTGCACTGAACGGCCCAACGGGGCGTATAACCTTAGGACCTGTGCCTTTGACTATTGGACGGATGCCCGGTAGCCAGCTACTTCTGACTGATCCCCAGGCATCAGGCCACCATGCCGAAATACGTCAAGAGGATCAGGGATACAGCATCATCGATCTCGGTAGCACCAACGGCACATTTGTCAACGAGCAGCAACTGGTACCTCGTGCCTCTCGTAGGCTCGTTTCGGGTGATAAAGTGCGTATTGGTGGAGCTGTGTTTACCTACGAGGCAAGTGGGCCAGACCTGTTTGCTCCTACAGTCTATGCTGGCCAACAGGGCAATACACCCGCCATTGCTCCCACTATCGCCGTGCCACCTCCTCCCAATTATGGCGCTGACGCGCAGCAAAGCTATCAGCAAATACCTCCAGCAGGCTATCCACAGCAAGCTGCCTACCCGAGTTATCCAGTGCCTCAACCACAATATGCTCCACCTGGCTCTCCTGCCTACGCGCCCGCTGGACCTGCAAAGAAAAAAAGCCGTAGAGGCCTCTGGATTGCACTGAGTATCGTCATTGTCTCGCTGTTTGCCTGTAGCGCTTTTGGCGCTTTTGCTTATGCGAACCGTTCAACTCCTACCAAAACCCTGACAACCTTCTGCAATGATCTCAAAACGGGTAATTATCACGACGCCTATCAGCAGTTATCGAGTGCCGAGCAAAGTAGGGAAAGCGAAGATAAATTTACGAGATCTTTGCAACAGGGTTTCGCCTCGGCAGGAGGCTTGAAAGATTGTACTTTCAGCAACGAGAATGACAACGGTTCAACAGGAACAGCGGTAATGACCTTGACGCTGAACCTTACCATCGTCCCTCCTATCAACTATGACACGACACTCGTTAACGAGAGCAGCACCTGGAAAATAAATCAAATCACAAGGCAAAAGTGAGTTCGACAAAAAGAGAGACGCAGGATAGGTGATCGATATCCTGCATCTCTCTTGCTACAGCCTTCTTTAAGCTTCCAGCATCGGTATCTTTACCCCCATCTCCCTCGCGCACTCGATCGCCTCTTCATACCCGGCATCGACATGCCTCATCACTCCCGTACCTGGATCATTCGTCAGCACCCTTGATAGTCTCTCCGCCGCCTCCGGTGTGCCATCAGCCACGATCACCTGTCCGGCATGGATCGAATAGCCAATACCTACCCCCCCGCCATGGTGCAAGGAGACCCACGTCGCGCCTGAGGCTGTGTTTAGCAGCGCGTTGAGCAAAGGCCAGTCTGCTATCGCGTCGCTGCCGTCTTTCATCGCCTCGGTTTCTCGGTATGGCGAAGCCACTGATCCACTATCCAGGTGGTCACGCCCAATCACAATCGGCGCTTTGACAATACCTTTCGCTACCAGGTCGTTGAATGCAAGCCCGGCTTTGTCTCGTTCCCCATACCCTAGCCAGCAGATGCGCGCGGGTAGGCCCTGGAAGTGTATTTTCTGTCTCGCCAACGTAATCCATCGCTTCAGCGCCGCATTCTCGGGAAATAGTTCGAGAATTGCCTCATCGGTACGATAGATATCCTCCGGGTCGCCGGAGAGAGCTACCCAGCGGAAAGGACCTTTGCCCCGGCAGAAAAGTGGGCGTATATAAGCAGGCACAAAGCCTGGAAAATCCAGGGCATGAGTTTCGCCTGCGGCAAGAGCCTGTCCGCGCAGATTGTTGCCGTAGTCAAAAACGACTGCCCCCATCTTTTGCAAATCAAGCATCGCGCGTACATGGATGACCATTGAGGCCATCGATCGTTGAATATAAGCCTGCGGATCATGCTGGCGCAATTCGCCCGCTTCTTCCAGCGAGAGACCGGCAGGAATATAGCCGTTGAGCGCATCGTGAGCCGAGGTCTGGTCAGTCACCATGTCTGGTACGATACCACGCCGCACCAGCTCTGGATATACCTCGGCGGCATTGCCGATGAGCCCGATAGAGAGGGGTTGACCTTGATTGACGGCCTCTCGTACTTGATGTAAC
>JBGQJX010000270.1:0-5912 GCA_041499255.1 Ktedonobacteraceae bacterium
AAGATTGAGGAGATGAAGAAACGTTATGAACTACGCGGCGGCAGATGTAAAAAAGTTGCGTGAGGAGACGGGCGCAACATTTGCTGATTGTAAAAACGCTTTGAATGAGGCTGCAAGTTGGGATGAGGCGCTCAAGATCATTGATGCGAGGCGCGATAAGAAAGCGGAAAAGATGCAAGTGGCTGATCGTGAAACGAAGCAGGGCGGTATCTTTTCCTATATCCACCACAACCACAGTGTTGGCGTATTGCTGGAGCTGAATTGCAGCACAGACTTTGTGGCACGCAGCGAAACCTTCCGCAAACTTGCAAGCGAGCTGGCACTGCAGATTGCCGGGGCGCATCCTGTTCCCCAGTATATCAATTATGAAGATGTTCCGACCGGGGTCATCGAACAGGCCAAAAGGGAAATAGCAGAAGACCCTTCTATGGAACGAGTTCCTGCGGAGAAGCGTGACGAAGTCATTAACAACAAACTGAAAAAGAGCCTGGGCGAGCAGGTATTGATGATGCAGCCCTGGGTCAAAGATGAGACAGTCGTCGTCGGTGATCTTGTGCGTAAGGTGATTGCTGAAACTGGCGAGAACATAGTCCTGCGGCGCTTCAGTCGCTTTGAACTGGGTAAGTAGGGAGCGCGATGACGGAAATCCCACGACTTCCGTCGAGGTCACCTGGACCTCATAAACGTACCCGAAAAGCTGTGTCGCATGGGAGTACAAGAAACAATGTCTCAAGAGACCTCATCCCTTATGTATCATCGTATCCTGCTCAAATTGAGTGGCGAGGCTCTATGTTCGCGAAAGGTTGGTTTTGGTATAGATGCTGAGACAGTTCGCCGCATCGCCACCGAAATCAAGCGTGTGCATGACTTAGGTGTACAGGTCGCGCTGGTAATTGGCGGCGGCAATATCTGGCGAGGTGCGGACGCCGCGGCGACAGGTATTGATCGCGCTACTGCCGATTACATGGGGATGTTGGCGACCGTTATGAACTCGCTGGCTATGCAGGACGCCATGGAAAAGTTGGGCATGGTCACAAGAGTTCAGACAGCTATCGAAATGCCACCAGTGGCGGAGCCGTTTATTCGCCGGCGTGCGGTGCGTCACCTTGAGCTGGGGCGTGTAGTAATTCTGGCTGCGGGTAGCGGCAACCCGTTTTTTACTACTGATACTGCTGCGGCTCTGCGTGGAGTCGAACTGAATGCTGAAGTTTTACTGAAAGCAACGAAGGTGGATGGCGTCTATGACGATGATCCCATGCGTAACCCGAATGCTCGCAAGTTCGAGGAATTGAGCTATATGCGAGCACTGAATATGGGGCTGAAAGTTATGGATAGTACCGCACTTTCACTATGCAAAGATAACCACCTTCCTATTGTGGTTTTTAATCTTAACCAGGAAGGTGCTTTGGAAGCCATTGTGCGTGGTGAGAAGCGGGGTTCACTAGTCCATGATATGGAGGAGCCTCTCTGGGACGTACGGTAGGAGCGGCCTGGCGTCGCTCGGATTACTAACCGGGCACTCGCGAAGAGTGTCCCTACAAG
The DNA here is from genome assembly GCA_041499255.1 of Ktedonobacteraceae bacterium. Taxonomy (GTDB): domain Bacteria; phylum Chloroflexota; class Ktedonobacteria; order Ktedonobacterales; family Ktedonobacteraceae; genus UBA11361. The sequence goes on from JBGQJX010000270.1 coordinate 1,543, forward strand.
GGAGCATTGCAATGGCAGCAGATATTTTCGAAGATGCAGAAAGACGTATGCAAAAGGCAGTTGAGGCCCTGCGACAGGATTTGTCCGCTATTCGCACTGGTCGTGCCAGCGCGTCCTTAGTGGAGCGAATCCAAATCGATTACTACGGGGCGCCAACTCCGATCAACCAGGTTTCTCAGATTTCTGTTCCAGAAGCGCGTCTGATTGTAATTCAGCCGTATGAGCGGAAACTGTTAACCGATATTGAAAAGGCTATTCAAAAATCTGACCTGGGTATTAACCCAAATAACGATGGACAGGTTATTCGCCTCAATATTCCTCCTCTGAACGAGGAACGCCGCCGCGAGATGGTGAAAACTCTCCATAAGAAGTTAGATGAGCACAAAGTCGCAATTCGCAACGTTCGCCGTGATGCGCATGACAAGTTACGCGATCGTGAAAAAAAGAAGGAAATTTCCGAGGATGAGCTTAAACGCAGCTCCGAACGGCTGCAAAAGCTGACCGATCGTTACATCGATGAGATGGATAAGGTCGGGAGATCCAAGGAACTGGAGATTCTGGAGGTCTAAATTTGACCAGGATACAAGACCTCTTCTCCTCTTCACAGGGGAAAAGAGATGTGCAGGCGCAAACTATGGCAAATACGCTGCCAACATCAGAGCAATCACTACGTCCATTGCGTCACCTTGCCATTATCATGGATGGCAATGGACGCTGGGCTACTAAACGGCACTTACCACGCCTGGCCGGCCATAAAGCCGGCGTGAGCGCGTTACGTCGTGTCGTAGAGTGTGCTTCCGATGAAAATATTGAAATGCTAAGCGTGTATGCCTTTTCAACCGAGAACTGGGGACGTCCGCGCGCAGAAGTTGACGGCCTCATGCGTCTCTTCTGGGAGACCATCCGCTCGGATTTGGAGAAATTGCACCGCGATGGGGTGCGCCTGCGCCATCTTGGTCGCTTACAGGACCTCTCTCCTGATATTCAAAATGCTGTACGGGACTCAGTTGAACTGACCCGCGACAATACCCGCATCGGCCTAAACGTTTGTTTTAACTATGGCGGGCGTGCTGAACTGGTGGATGCAATTCGTCAGATCATCGCTGATGGACGTAACCCGGATACCATAACTGAAGAACTGATCAGTTCTTACCTGTATACACGCGATCTGCCAGACCCGGATATGGTTATTCGCACAGCAGGGGAAATGCGTGTCAGCAACTTCCTGCTATGGCAATCGGCTTACAGTGAGTACTATGCGACACCAACACTGTGGCCTGATTTTGGGCGAGAAGATTTACGGGAAGCTATCAATAGCTACCATCGACGGCAACGACGTTTTGGCCGCATCACCGTTCCTCCGACTACTGTCGCACAGGGAGAATAGTGCGTGCAAGGCGCAACTGAAGATATACAACCTGGTGCACCAAAAAAGGCTAACAGGCAATGGCGCATTTCTGTTGGTCAACGTTGGCTTACTGCCATCGTTGCTATCCCCATTGTGCTTGTCTTTGTCTGGTTTGGTGGTTGGGTGGCATTTGCAGCCGCGTTACTTGTGGTCTTGCTGGGTACCATTGAACTTCATAACATGATGCTCCATTCAGGACACCATCCGCTCATTGTCGTGAGTGTCGGGCTTAGCGTGCTTTTTCTCTTCGCTGCAATGTTTCAGGCACAACGTCTCCTGTTACTAGAAATAGGCCTTGGAGCAGCTGTGCTGGTCTCTCTTCCCTGGCTCTTTTTCCGTAAAAAACTTGATGGCGTGCTGGTTGATTGGGCCCTTACCCTGTCCTTTTCCATTTATCTGGGCTGGCCCATGAGCTTTTTTCTCTTATTGCGTGGTAGCCAGGCAGGAATGGTCCCCGGACCAGGCAGTACCTGGTTTTATTTACCATATGGAGCATGGTGGATCCTCGTCGTTTTGTTGGGCGTTTGGGGGTTTGACTCCGCCGCCTTTTTCACCGGGCACTATTTTGGCAGACATAAACTTGCCCCACGCATTAGCCCTGCTAAAACATGGGAAGGTGCCATCGGGGGCTTTGTCTTCTCGATTGCCGCTGCATTGCTCATTACAGTCATTCCTTTGGGCGTTCCCTGGTATCTGGCAATCGTCCTGGGCATTTTAATTGGCGTCGCAGCCATCTTTGGTGATCTTTCCGAGTCACTGATCAAACGCCAAACTAACGTCAAAGACAGTGGCAACATCATGCCTGGCCACGGTGGGCTACTTGACCGCATTGACAGCTTATTGTTTGTTATCATCGTAGTCTATGTGTTCTCACAGTTCGTGGGAAAATAGTTGTATATAAGGAGCGTCTTGCCATTGGCAGGATGCTCCTTATATACGGCTAGAGAAGAATACCTGAGGTCAGTAACCTCCTCAACCGTGATATAATAGAGAAGGCGTTCTTGTCAGACCTGAAATAATCTGTCATCTAAAGCATTCTGGCAAACGTTTTGCCGCGTAAAAAGCAATAGAGATAGTACGCGTATTCTGGAAATTATTCTCTGACTTTTCGTGATAACAATTATATGCGACTTTAACCTGTAGATCGATGAGATACATGGCTCAAATTCCTAGACGTATTGCATTGCTCGGTAGTACTGGTTCGATTGGCCAGCAGACGCTGGATGTAGTGCGCAGTTTTCCCGAACATTTTCGTGTTGTGGCTCTGGCTGCGCGCAGCAATATTTCTCTGCTGGCGCAGCAGGTGCAGGAGTTTCGCCCTTCGCTGGTGGCCTGTTTTGCTGGTACACTGGCAATAGAAGAAGCGGCGCGCGTGGCCTTGCCCAATGTTGTGTTTGGCGAACAGGGACTGTTTGAGGTAGCAACGCATCCAGAAGCAGATATTGTCGTTGCTGCCACCTCAGGGCTGATGGGGCTTGGGCCGACTCTGGCAGCAATCCGTGCGGGGAAAACTATCGCCCTGGCAAATAAAGAGACATTGGTTATGGCAGGTCACCTTGTCATGCAGGAAGCCAGGCGTGCGGGTGTCCCAATTTTGCCGGTAGACAGCGAGCATAGCGCTATCTGGCAATGCCTTCGTGGTGAGCAATCGAACGAAGTCAGTCGCTTACTTCTCACCGCGTCTGGGGGACCATTCCGACTTGCCACGCTTGAACAGATCAATTCGGTTACGGTTGAACAGGCGCTGGCGCATCCCACCTGGCGTATGGGACCGAAGATCACCATAGACTCTGCAACACTCATGAATAAAGGCCTGGAGGTTCTCGAGGCCCGCTGGCTTTTTGATATTCCGTACGAACGGATTGATGTTGTAGTGCACCCTGAGAGCATCATTCACTCAATGGTTGAGTTTATTGACGGCTCGTTAAAGATGCAGGCAAGCTTGCCCAGTATGCACCTCCCTATTCTAGATGCTTTGAGCTATCCTGCAAGGCTGAATACGGCAGGGACAGGGCTTGTGCGCGAATTGCGCTGGGCAGATGTGGCCCGGCTCAATTTTGAAGCACTCGATATCGCCCGCTTCCCCTGTTTTCGCCTGGCGCTGGATGCAGCCAGGCGCGGAGGGACCTATCCTAGTGTCCTTGTGGGAGCAGACGAAGAGGCTGTCGCCCTTTTCCTGGACGGCAAAATCGGCTTTTCGAATATTGCACAACTAATAGAAGCTGTTATGGAGGAGCATCAATCTGTTGAGCATCCAGATATCGCTACGATTTTGGAGGCAACGACCTGGGCGCGCCGGCAAGCGCGCGAAAAAATAGCGCGCATTATGCGCGCTAAATGATGAAGAATATGCAGTATCTTCAATGATCAAGAATGGATGCGCCGAGATGCCTGGAAAATATGGAGTATTATACGTGCTAAATGATCAAGGAAATGAAGTATTATGAATAACTGGTACTTGCTGGCGGCTATTCCAGTCTTTGGATTGCTTGTGCTTGTGCATGAATTTGGTCACTTTATTACGGCTAAGTGGGCGGGCATTCGTGTAGAAGAGTTCGGTTTGGGCTTCCCACCACGCATTGTAGGCTTTCGGAAACGCGATGAAAAAGGCTGGGAGGTGATCTGGTTTGGAGGGAGACGGAGCGAAGAGGATAGCTATGGATCACTTAAACAAACTCCCTTTAGCGGCACCAGCGGTGGTGTAAGTACCCCAGGTGCCCCCATCTCAAGCCACACCATATATTCACTCAATCTCATTCCCATCGGTGGGTTTGTACGTATGCCTGGCGAAAATGGAGATATCAACGACGAGAGTGGTAACTACGACCCTCAAAGCTTTGCCGCAAAATCGGCGGGCAAACGACTTATCGTGCTCGTTGCTGGTGTCACTATGAATGTTCTGTTAGCAATGATCTTGTTCACTTTCGCTTTCGGCTTTGGCGAGCCAAAACTCCTCCCACAG
>JBGQJX010000271.1:0-5860 GCA_041499255.1 Ktedonobacteraceae bacterium
CATGCTCCGGCCTGTTGGGGCTGTGGAGACAATGCGCTTGACTGGCGGTTAGCCGCCGAGCGCGCTGGCAATGCTATCCTTTCTGTCAATCCGCACTGGCTCATCTTTGTAGAAGGCGTCAACTGTTACGGGCCAGGAGGTTCGACAAACCAGTCCGAGTGCTACTGGTGGGGCGGCAACCTGCGAGGGGTAGCCACCTATCCCGTGCGACTGAATGTCCCCAATCGCCTGGTCTACTCCGTGCACGACTATCCATCAACCGTCTTCTCCCATTCCTGGTTTAACGCACCCGACTATCCCAACAATCTGACCAGCGTGTGGGACTCCTATTGGGGCTACATCTACAAGCAGGGAATCGCGCCGGTCTGGGTCGGTGAGTTCGGCACAAAACTGCAGACAAATTCGGACAGGCAGTGGCTCACACGTCTCGTCAGTTACCTTGGCAGCGGCGCGAGCGGCATCAACTGGACCTTCTGGAGCTGGAATCCTGATTCTGGAGATACCGGCGGCATCTTAAACGACGATTGGACGACCATCAACCAGGCCAAGCAGTCAAGCCTCAGCGCGATCATGTACCCGCTGAGCAATACTGGGACGGCTTCTTCAACCACGCCAGCAACGCCAACAGTATCATCGGGTACCATGCCAGTGCCAACGTCACCTGCCGTCAAGACACCAGTTCCTCAGCAAAACGGCCCCATCTCGCTGCAAGCCTACTACAAAGTCGGCAATCCAGCAGCGATCACCAATCAAGTGATGCCCCAATTGAAATTGGCCAATACCAGCAAGAGCAGCATCAACCTGAGTGATGTAACAATCCGCTACTGGTATACGCTCGACGCGCAACAGGCACAGAGTTACTGGTGCGACTACGCCGTCGTAGGCTGTAATAACCTTAGCGCCAGGTTCGTCTTCCTCTCATCGCCGCGCGCCAAAGCCAATGCCTACCTGGAGATTCGCTTCACAAGCACCGCAGGAATCCTTGCTCCAGGAGCCAACGCCGGTGAAATTCAGAACCGCTTCAATAAAAACGATTGGTCCAATTATCATCAAAATGACGACTACTCCTATGTAGGTTCAGATACTTCGTTCGCACTCTCGAGTAAAGTGACGGTATACTATCGTGGAACATTAATTTGGGGAAGCGAACCACCATTTTCGTAGGGGCGGGAGCGGTGTAGAGCGGGGTGGGGACCCTTGGGTCGCCCGCGTCCCCTGCCGTATCCACGAAAGGAGTAATCATGAAATCTGACTCTGCGCGCATTACCAAAGAACAGGAGCGCCTGATTACAGATGGCGCTGCCTGGCGACTGTGGGGGCCCTATCTGAGTGAACGGGCCTGGGGCACTGTACGGGAAGATTATAGCCCCAACGGTCACGCCTGGGACTATTTCCCACATGAGGCATCCCGCTCGCGGGCATATCGCTGGAATGAGGATGGCCTTGCTGGCATCAGCGACGACAAAGGGCGCTTATGCTTTGCCATAGCACTCTGGAACGAACGCGATGCCATTCTGAAGGAACGCCTGTTTGGCTTAACGGGGCCGCAGGGCAACCATGGTGAGGATGTGAAAGAGTACTACTTCTACCTGGATAACACACCGAGCCACAGCTATATGTCCATGCTCTACAAATATCCCCAGGCAGCTTTTCCTTACCAACAACTGCTTGAAGAGAATGCGCGGCGCGGACGAGACGAAGCCGAGTTCGAACTATTAGACAGCGCCATCTTCGCCGGAGACCGCTATTTCGACGTGTTTGTTGAATACGCCAAGGATTCACCCGAGGATATTCTGGTGCGCATCAACGTCGTCAATCGCGGACCAGAAGTGGCAACACTGCATATCCTGCCTACGCTTTGGTTTCGCAATACATGGTCCTGGGGCCGGGATGACAGCCAACCTCTTGTAATACAGCAGGAAAACACCCGGGCAAACCATTCCAATCAACAGTGTATTATGGCGCAGCACCCTTTGCTCGGAAGCTACGTTCTCATTTGCGAAGATGCTGATGACCTCCTTTTCACCAACAATGATACCAATTTCCAAAAATTATATGGCACTCCAAATCCTACACCCTACGTCAAAGATGCCTTCCACGACTATCTTGTCCATGGAAAGCAAGCAGCGATCAATCCCGAGAAAAAAGGAACGAAAGCCGCTGCGCTCTACACACGAACGCTGGCTGCCGGAGCAACGATCACACTACAGCTGCGGTTCACCAACGTGGCGAATTTCCAGTCCAGCGCCGCGGATTTGCCTTTCAGGGACTTCGAAGCAGTCTTTGCCGCTCGCAAGCAGGAAGCCGACGAGTATTACGCCGCGCTCCAGCCGACTGGCCTGGACGAGGACCAGCGGCGCGTGCAGCGTCAAGCGCTGGCAGGAATGCTCTGGAGCAAACAGTTCTATCATTATATTGTTGAGCAGTGGCTGCAAGGCGATCCCGCGCAGCCCACTCCACCGCCACAGCGCAAGAATGGCCGCAACCGCGATTGGCAACACCTGTATAATGAGCGCGTGATGTCGATGCCGGATAAATGGGAGTATCCCTGGTATGCCGCCTGGGACCTGGCCTTCCACTGCCTGCCGCTGGTGCTGCTGGATAGCGACTTCGCCAAGAGCCAGCTAGACCTGCTGCTGCGGGAGTGGTACATGCACCCCAATGGCCAGCTTCCCGCCTACGAATGGTCCTTTGACGACGCTAATCCACCTGTCCTTGCCTGGGCAGCATGGCGCGTCTATAAGATTGACCAGGAGCAGCATGGCTGCGCAGACCGCGTGTTTTTAGAGAGCATCTTCCACAAACTGCTGATCAACTTTACATGGTGGGTCAACCGCAAGGACTCGGAGGGCAATAACGTCTTTCAGGGTGGCTTTCTTGGCCTGGACAATATCGGCGTCTTTGATCGCAGCGCTCCATTGCCCACTGGCGGCTATCTCGAACAGTGCGATGGCACCAGTTGGATGGGTATGTATTGTTTGAATATGATGACTATCGCGCTGGAACTGGCGCTCACCAATCCTGTCTATGAGGATATCGCCCTCAAATTTTTCGAACATTTTCTTGCCATTGCCGCGGCGATGAATAATATTGCCGATGAGGGGATTCGGCTCTGGGATATGGAAGATGAATTCTTTTATGATGTACTCCACATGCCGGATGACTCCCATTTCCCGCTCAAAATCCGCTCACTTGTAGGATTAATTCCCCTGTGCGCCGTGGAGACAATCGAACCCCAGGTGCTCGAAGCCTTACCAAGGTTCAAAGGACACCTTGAATGGTTTCTGCGTTACCGCCCCGACCTCACTCGCCTCGTCTCCCACTGGCAACTGCCCAATAGTGACGAACGTCGCCTGCTAGCGCTTGTTCGCGGGCATCGACTGAAATGTTTGCTCAAGCACATGCTCGATCCCACTGAATTTTTGAGCGATTACGGTATTCGCTCCCTGAGCAAGTACCATGCTGACCATCCCTATATCCTTCATACCGATGGTGTTGCGCATACCGTGCGCTACGAGCCGGCGGAATCTCGTACGGCACTATTTGGTGGTAACTCGAACTGGCGCGGCCCAATCTGGTTTCCCATCAACTACCTGCTAATCGAGTCTTTGCAAAAGTTCTATTATTACTACGGCGACGACTTTCTGGTCGAGTGCCCTACCGGATCAGGCCGACTCCTGAACCTGATGGAGATTGCCAATGAACTCTCACAACGTCTGATCCGCCTCTTTCTACGCGGCGATACCGGGCACCGCCCTTTCAACGGCAACAATGAGCTTCTGCAACGTGATCCTCATTGGCGTGATCATCTATTGTTCCATGAATTCTTCCACGGAGAGCACGGTACAGGACTCGGTGCCAGTCACCAGACTGGCTGGACAGGACTGGTGGCTCTCCTGATACAGCAACAGGGCTTGCAGGCGTACACATGGGACGAAGAAGAGGTTTCGCACACGAGATTTTTGCGTGCACCCACGGGATATCATAAGTTGCCTGAACGCAGATAACTGTTTTTCTCCACGAGAAAGTAGTACAATGAAAGCACCCTGGGAAAACCAGGTCAGTCATTGTATTTCAAAACGAAAGGTAGCGGTTCTCATGAGAAATGCTATGCTTTACTATGGTGCCATTGTACTAGGTATTATTGCCGTCGTCGTCGGAGTACTTTACCAGGCCGATATTCTTCTCGGCTATCATCCCACCCGCTCATACGCTGCGTTTGCTATCGGAGGAATCTTGCTGATCGTCGGCATTGTTGGCGTGTTTGTAATGAGGCCAAAAAGGTAAGAAGGTAGTAGCCCGATTGCGCGAAGTCGAATCAGCCAACCTGAAGAAGTTCAGGTTGGTATCCCTTTATGAGCGGAAAGGGCATCCCTTGATGAACAGGTTCTTTGACGGCGTCCCCCGCTTAACAGCGGCTCTTCAATGAGGAAGAGGCATTTCTCGACTTCAAACTTCAGAGGTGGTAGATTTTAGCCCTCAATCAGGCACAGGTGTATTCGTTTGGAATGCCTGGGAACTAGGAGCAATTAGAGCTTGCTCCACCGTAAAAGTCCTTCCCTCTCCCCAGGCCGCCGCGAATGCTTCCTCACCAACCTTAGCGCGGGCATCGGTCACTGCTCTCACATAGGAAACGCGGTAGACTGGTGGCATAGGCGCACCGATCTCGGCGCGGATAGTTGCGCCTTTCCCCCAGAGTCGTGCCGCCAACCCCGGCGACTCCTGTAATGCGGCCACTGACCCCAATCCTTCCAAACACGCGGCCCTTAATTCTTTAGAATCCCTCTCCCCGAGCATCCCCCAGCTCTCCTCGTAGTGCACATGTGCCCTTTCCAGGTCGCCCTGGTTAGCCTCCACACGCGCCAGGTGGATCAGCGACTCGGCAAGGCCGCTGTGATTCTCCAGGTTCCTGAATGATGCAACGCTGCTCTCGGCAGACTCACGGGCCCTTGCTGGCTCACCTTGTTGTAAAAGCACCTCTGTTAGTAGACTCAAGGCATAGGCGATGAGCCTCTTGTCTCCCACTTCTCGAAAGAGCGCCAGGCTTTCCTCAGTTAATGCGTAAGCTTTTACCAGGTCACTGCGGGAAAGAAACAAGACTTGCGCCAGTAGGTAGAGCGGGCAAGCAGTCCTATACTGCCTGCCCAGAGCGCCGTATAGCAGGAGATTCTCTTCGAGCAGCGCTCGTGCGCGAACATAATCACCTTGAGAGGTCAAGACCTGGGCCAGGTCTTGACGTGTATGGGCTATACCATTCTGGTCTTCCACCTCATGGTAGAGCGCCAGGCTCTCCTCTAAAAGCGTGCGTGCTAGGCCGTAGCTATTCCTTTCGCCAGCAAGACTGCCCAGAATGCGCAAAGATTTCGCCATGCCACGCTTATCTCCAATTTCTCGAAATAGAGCCAGGCTTTGTTCCAGCAATCCCTCAGCGTGATCGATATCACCTTGCACAAGAGCCAGAAATCCGGCGCCGTAAAGCGCTTCTACGCGTACAGTTGCTGCAACGTCTTTGCTTACTGCCAGCGCGCGTTCCATGAACGCCTGGCCTTCCCTGAAATACCCCCGTACTTCCCAGAAATTCATCAACGCTGCACAAAACTGCAGCGCCTGTTCTGCAAAATCGGCATTCATCGCAGCTCGTTCCAGCATCCACGAGAGCGCAGCGCGCAGATTTTCATGCTCCTGTTCCAGGCTATCTAGCCACCATGCTGCCTCAGCCCCAAGCAAATTTGGAGCAGTCTCCTCTGCACGAGCCAGGTAACACGCGGCATGGGCACCGCGTGTCACCTCCATTTCCTCTGCCTCGGCCAGGCGCTCCAGCCCATATTCTCGTAGCGTCTGCAACATCTCGTAACGTGTC
>JBGQJX010000272.1:0-5853 GCA_041499255.1 Ktedonobacteraceae bacterium
AGGGGGCAGGCACACGCCGTTCTTCAACGGGTATCGGCCGCAGTTTTATGTGAGGACGACGGACGTGACGGGAGCGATCAAGCTGCCGGAGGGAGTGGAGATGGTGATGCCTGGGGACAACATCGAGATGACGGTGGAGTTAATCCAGCCGGTGGCGATGGAAGAGGGTGTGAAGTTTGCCATCCGTGAGGGTGGGCGCACCGTGGGTGCTGGCATTTGCACCAGGGTCGAAAGCTAAGTTTCGCGATTGTAGGGGGTGCAATAATTGCATCCCCTACACACAGGAGATAGAAATGGCCGCAGGAACAAAACAGCGTATCCGCATTCGGCTGAAAGCATATGATCATCGTATTCTTGATCAGTCGGCAATGCAGATCGTGGATACAGCCCAGCAAACTGGAGCGCGTGTCTCAGGCCCGGTGCCTTTGCCCACCGAGATTGATAAGTATACGGTCTTACGCTCACCATTTATCGATAAAGATTCACGTGAGCAGTTTGAAATACGCACCCATAAACGCCTGATCGATATTATCGATCCGACGAATAAAACGGTTGAAGCCCTGACACGTTTGAATCTGCCCGCAGGCGTGGACATCGAAATCAAACTGTAGGAACACATATATCGCCTCTCTATGAGATGGCAGTGTAGGGATCTAACCGGCGTATCGCGCTCAGACGCGCGCGGTACACAGAGATCCTGTGTTGCGCTCATCTGGAGTGTGATGCCTGGTGAAACTACAGTTGAGGAAAGAGGATTGAAGATATGCTAAATGCATTGTTGGGCAGGAAGGTCGGCATGACCCAGGTGTTTGGGCCCAACGGCACAGTCATACCGGTTACCGTTATAGAAGCCGGCCCCTGCATTGTGACACAGATAAAGACTGTTGCCCAGGATGGTTACGAAGCTGTTCAAATTGGTTTTGAACAAACGACGCTCAAGAACGTGACCCGTCCTGCATTGGGACACCTTGGACACAGCCTGCCCTTATTAAAAGCGCAGCGCAAACGTTTGCAATCATACCAGCAGGAGCAGCGCGCGAAATCTAAAACTCAGAGCGAGGAAAGCGAGAAGGATGAAGCGGCTGCAGAAGCGGTGACAGAGAAACAAGATAAACAGATACAGAAGTTACTCAAAGTGCAGGAGAAGCGCCAGCGCCGTCCTGGACCAGAGCTAGGCCCTTTCAAATTCCTGCGTGAAGTGGAATTGCAAGAGGGTGTAGCCTCGGAAAAAATTGAACTTGGCAAGCAATTTGATGCAAGCTTGTTCACCAGGGGCGAGTCAGTTGATATTGTTGGCACTTCCAAGGGTAAAGGATTCCAGGGTGGAGTCAAGCGTCACCACTTCCGTGGGGGACCCAAAACACATGGTCAGTCAGACCGTACTCGCGCCCCCGGTTCAATTGGTTCCGGTACGACGCCTGGTCGCGTTTTAAAGGGCACACGCATGGCTGGTCATATGGGCAATGTGCGTGTGACAGCAAAGAAACTGCAAGTGATTCAATCTGATCCTGAGCGCAATTTGCTACTGGTCAAAGGTTCGGTACCTGGTGCCAATGGCGGCTTGCTCATGATTAAGAAGCATGTGATGAGGTAGGTAACCGAAATGCCCTCGACTACAGTGTATAACATGGCCGGAGAGGCCGTAGAACAGCTCGAACTGAGCGAGCAGGTGTTCGGAGTCACCCCCAATATGGCGGTTCTCCACCAGGTTGTGACTGCGCAACTGGTGAATCGCCGTCAAGGCAATGCTTCGACAAAAACTCGCGCTGAGGTATCGGGCGGTAACAGAAAACCATATAAGCAGAAGGGAACGGGCCGTGCTCGCCAGGGAAGTACCCGCTCACCGCAGTTCCGTCATGGCGGTATAGTATTTGGCCCTAAACCGCATCCTTACCATCATGATGTACCACGTAAGATGCGCCGGCTGGCAATTCGTTCAGCATTGTCGGATAAGGTTGCGAATGAGAAGCTCATTGTCCTGAGCGATCTGGCAATGGAAACTCCTCGCACCAAAGATATGGTGGCAATCCTGGATAAATTGCCTCTAGATGGCAAGCGGGTACTGATGATGTTGCCACAGCGCGACGAAAATGTCATTCTTTCGCTGCGAAACATTCCTTCTGCCAAGGCCCAGCACGTCTCTTCGATTAATGTCGTGGAGCTGCTGAAGCATGATTGTTTGATTATGCCTGTGAAAACCGTGCGCTGGCTCGAAATGGTGTTCGGTGAAGGCATGAGTGCCGAAGAAGCGAGTTCCAAAATCGCCAGTGACGAAGAAAGCAGCGGCAAGATAGTAACGGCGACGACGGACAACGAAGAGGACGAAGAAGCGAGTTCCAAAATCGCCAATGACGAAGAAAGCAGCGGCGAAGTAGCAACGGCGACGACGGACAACGAAGAAGCCGAAGAAGCCTAGGCGAGGAGGATAAAGGCTGTGGAGATCACAGAAATACTGCGCCACGGTGTAATAACTGAAAAAACAGTAAAACTGCAAGAGCAGAACAAATATACCTTCAAAGTGGCGTTAGAGGCAAACAAAATTGATGTACGTCGTGCCGTTGAGACAATGTTCAATGTGAAGGTTGTCTCGGTCAACATCATTCGTATGCCAGGCAAGGTAAAGATGTTCCGGCGTAAAGGGGCCGCTCCTCGAGTTCAACCGGCCCGTGAGTGGAAGAAGGCGATTGTTACTCTTCGAGAGGGGTACACGATCGACGCGTTGAAGGCGTAAAGGCTCTTATCCATCCCTGCAACGAAGCCGGCGCTTCTACTTACAGTCAGCAGGGAGATGAGAGGAGGAAGGTGTTGAGAGATGCCAATTAGACAGTACCGGCCAACTTCTCCTGGGCGTCGCGGCATGTCAGTTTCGACATTCGAGGAGATCACAAAGACACGGCCAGAGAAATCTCTGACCGTCAAGTTGAATAAGCACGCTGGCCGCAATAACCAGGGTAAGATTACCACCCGTCATCGCGGGGGTGGCGCCAAGCGCGCCTATCGTATCATTGACTTTAAGCGCAATAAGTTGAGCGTACCCGCTAAGGTCGCGGCAATTGAGTACGACCCAAATCGTTCGGCCCGTATCGCGTTGCTGCATTATCTGGATGGCGAGAAGCGCTATATCATCGCCCCTCTAGGGCTAAAAGTTGGTGACAAGATCTCGGCAGGACCAGAGGCCGATATTAAGCCAGGCAATGCGCTGCCTCTCAAGAATATCCCGACGGGCACAACTGTTCACTGTATTGAACTGGAGCGAGGACGGGGAGCCCAGATGGCGCGAGGGGCTGGCGCGGGCGCGCAGTTGATGGCAAAAGAGGGCGATTACGCTCTGCTGCGCTTGCCTTCTGGCGAGCAACGGCGTGTCCATATTCTCTGTACGGCGACCATTGGCCAGGTGGGTAATATCGATCACGAGAACCGCAGCATTGGTAAAGCTGGACGTTCAAGACATATGGGCCGCCGCCCATCCGTCCGCGGATCAGCTATGAACCCTGTTGACCATCCACATGGTGGGGGCGAAGGCCGCGCGCCAATTGGCGGACAGCCACAAACACCCTGGGGGAAACCTGCTCTGGGTTACAAAACTCGTAACAACAAGAGAACCGATCATTTCATCGTTCGGCGTCGCAATGCTGGTAGGAGGAAGAAGTAAATGTCGCGCTCAAGAAAAAAAGGGCCGTACATTCATGAATCACTCAGGAAGAAAGTGCTGGCCATGAAGCGCAGTGGCGACCGCCGTGTGATAAAGACCTGGTCGCGCGCTTCAATGATCTTCCCCGAAATGGTATCTATGACCATTGGTGTCCATAACGGGAAGACCCATGTGCCTATCTATATCACTGAGAACATGGTAGGCCATAAGCTAGGTGAGTTTGCCCCCACACGGCATTTCCGTGGCCATGCAGGCGGCAAGAGTGAGAAGACCAGTTCGGTCCGGTAGTGTAGGGGCGCCATCAATGCGCCCGAGAGGTACGAGATGCAAGTCAGAGCTATTGCGAAGGATATTGGCATATCGCCGCGCAAAATGCGTCTAGTCACCAACGCGGTGAAAGGGAAAACAGTGATTGAGGCTCTGGCTATTCTCCAGTTCCTGCCCAACGCGGGCGCGACACCTGTTAGCAAAGTTGTGTCGTCGGCAGTGGCAAACGCTGAGAATAACTATAACCTCAATCCAGATGATCTCTATATTCTGAATATCGTAGCGGACGATTCATTCCGGATCAAACGCGTGAAAGCGCGTTCTCGTGGTCAGGCTGCTCGCATTCTGCGGCGCTTCTGCCATGTGACGGTAATCGTTTCAGATGATCCGGCAGACGCCGGTCGCTAAAAAGGAGGACACTTTTGGGACAAAAAGTGCATCCCACAGGTTTCAGGCTCGGCGTCGTCAAAGGATGGCAGTCCCGCTGGTATGCTGAGCGTGATTACAAAGATGTTTATGCAGAAGATGTACTGATCCGTCAGGCCATCAACAAGGAGTTGTTCAACGCCTCCGTCTCAAGAATCGAGATTGAGCGCGCTGCGGCAAACCAGGTCTCTGTGACTATTCATACTGCCAAACCTGGTATCGTAATTGGGAAAAGCGGTGAAAAGGTTGATAAGTTGCGTGCCATGCTTGAGGCAAAGACCAAGAAGCGGGTGCGTCTGAATATCATGGAAATTCGCCAGCCCGAGTTGGACGCCTATTTGGTTGGGCGCAGTGTTGCAGAACAGCTGGAGAAGCGTGTATCGTTTCGCCGCGCTATGAAGCAAGCAGTACAGAAATCTATGCGTGCCAACGCCAAGGGTATCAAAATCATTTGTGGTGGTCGCCTGGGTGGAGCGGAAATCGCTCGCTCTGAGAAAGAGGTCGAGGGGAAGATCCCCTTGCACACCTTGCGGGCCGATATTGATTATGGACTGGCAGAGGCACATACCACCTTCGGTGTCATAGGCATCAAAGTATGGATTTATAAAGGCGATATCCTGCCCACTAAGCGCCGCGAGGCCTTTGAAGGGCAGCAGGAAACCGTACAACCACCATTTGCCCCTCGCGAACGCGAGGGCGGCGAGCGCCGTGGTGGCGAACGCCGTAGAGGTGGCGAAGGTGGACAACGCGTTGAACGTGGTCAGCGTCCGCAGGGAGAACGACCACAGGGTGGAGACCGTGGCCCCCGTCAGACGGGGGAGAGGCCACCGCGTCCACAGGGTGAGCGCGCCCCACGTCCGCAAGGACAGGCTGGCGAGCGTACCCCGCGTCAACCGCGTCCACAGGGTGAGCGTCCAGCACGTGCTCAAGGTGAGCGTGCGCCACGTCCGCGGCCTGAGCAACCTGTACAGGTAGAACAGGCTCCGGTGGTTCAAGCAACACCTGAGGAAATGCCACCAACACCAGAGGCTGGTACGACTCAGAGCGAGTAGAGGAGAATCTAAGCCATGTTATTGGCACCGTCACGTTCAAAGTACCGCAGACAGCATCGCGGTCGTATGAAAGGTACCGCCCAGCGTGGTAATGCGCTTGCCTTTGGCGAGTATGGATTACAGGCTCTGGAACCATGCTGGATGGAGGCTCGTCAAATCGAGTCGGCACGTATCGCTCTGACCCGCTTTATGAAGCGTGGTGGTAAAGTGTGGATACGTGTCTTCCCGGATAAACCGATCACCGCCAAACCTGCCGAAACCCGTATGGGTAGTGGTAAGGGGGCCGTTGATCACTGGGTAGCAGTTGTTAAACCAGGACGTATTATCTTCGAGATTGGCGGCGTTTCTGAAGAGGTCGCCAAAGAAGCTGTACGCCTGGCAAGCCACAAACTGCCGATCGCGTGTCGCTTTATTACACGAGGGGAGGCGGAAAGTGTCGAAGCTTAATGAACGTCG
>JBGQJX010000273.1:0-5852 GCA_041499255.1 Ktedonobacteraceae bacterium
GGTAAATCCTCTACCCGCCAGCCGTAATCACGGAGCAAAAAACTGGCCTGGTACAGGCGATGTTCGCGCAGTGGATCAGTAGCAGGCAAATTTTCAAAGGGAGTTTGGATAACTGGGCTGAAACCAGAATAATACGCGCGGGTCAGTCCGTATTGTCGATAGAGATTGTTGCTTAGCGAAAGTAATTCCAGGTCGGTATCACCAACTGCTCCTACCACGAATTGTGTGACGGTACCAGCAAGCTTTTCATATGGGTGAGTGCGCCGTATCTGTTCAGCCAGTTGCAGCATACTCAGGAGTTCACGCTGAAAATCTTTCTTTGGTGCCAATGCGTCTAAACGTTCTTGTGTTGGGCCTTCCAGGTTCACCGATACACGATCCGCCAGTTGCATCAGCCGATAGAGTTGGTCAGATTCTATTCCAGGCATCACTTTGAGGTGCAGATAGCCCCGGTAGTGGTAGCGGTTACGCACAATTTCAGCCGTATCAATAATCTTATCCTGCGTCGTCACGCTTCCCTTGATTATTCCCGATGAGAGAAACATTCCCTCTACTTTGCCAGCCCGTTGTAAGGTATCAAGGCCACTGGCCAACTCATCCGGTGTAAAGGTGAGGCGCTTCATCTGGCTGCGTCCGGCGCGAAACGGACAGTAGTGACAGTTCATTTGGCACGCCGTTGTCACCATAGCCTTGAGAATTTTCCGCTTACCTGTTGGGGTTGACACGTGCGTAATACACTCTTCAAAACTGTGTGACTGGTAAGGGACACGACGGCGTTCCTGCTGCGGTTGGTCGCCAACAGGTTCATATGCTGCCGCATCACCCATCAGGGCAAATTTAGCCATTGTGTCAGGGAGAGTTTGCACTAACATGCATATAGTATACTGAACTAATGTTCTATTTGTCAATACAAACTAAGGAGAAGCCAGGAGAGCGGCTTTCATCTTGCTCCAAAAGCCTTCAGAGGTGATTCCATTGTGCTACTGGCGAACATGATACGATTCTTGCCATCTGCTGTTTGTAAAATCCTCCACGGATATTCGTGGTTAGTGAAACTTTGGAAAGTAATGAAACCAGAGGTGAACGTTGTTGGCACCGACGTGGAAGTCGATACCTGAACGGACGCGCGCGGGACTGAGGTCCCAAGCGGCATATCGAAGCCAGCCAGGAGTTCATCGCCGGCCCACAACCGCGTAAATGAGCACTTGAACTCTTTTATAACCCCGCCATCGAGTTGGGCCTGGAAATTATACTCATAGTATGTGCGCCAGGATGGTTGCCGCGATTCCATCAGTTGCCAGCGTGTGTGAACCCAGGGGGTTGACATGCTGCTGGGGCCCGATGTGAGTTGGAGCAGGTGTGGGTCAAGCAATTGCAGATCACTGGTAAAGCTACCGGAAACGGGAGCAGGCTCAGGCTTCGGCGTGATCAGGTAGAGCTTGAACGCAACCCAGGTCGAATTCAGACGCCCGGGCTGATCAAGCAAGGTTGCATTGGTATAATACTTCAAGACATCATCGATGCGCTGTTTGTAGGAAACTTCGAGGAAAAGCGCGGGACCAGCAGAGGGCGCGGGCAGCACGAGGCAATGTTGGAGCAGGGTATCGAAGACAACAGTGGGAGTTCGCATCTGTTCCGCCAGGTAACCAAAGGAAAGCACGGTAGAATCATCCCCGGTGATGTAAATCCTGTGGATATGACGCTGTTGCGCTATCTGATCCGCCTCAGCAAGCGCGTGTTGCAGAGAATGTAGATCATTATAGTAGGTGTACATGGGAGAGTCATTGAAATTTCCCCTGATATTATCAAAAAGGTTGGTTGTGCTGCCGAACAATTGTGTGGCGATAAGCAAGCCAGCGAAGCCATACAGGCTATAATTTACTAGAGGCTGCCAGCGCGGCCTGAAGCGCTGGCAAATTTGGACCAGCGCGCAAATGAAGAGCGCAATCAAGATATACTGGCCCGGGAAAAAGAGCAGCAGGTAATGCGGCTCCGGCGGGAGGGTATGGCGCAGCATCGCCGCGAGCGGTACCAATTGCCAGACGAGCAGAAGCACGAGCCCCTGCCTGTAAGGCGCCGCCGTGAAATCTGCCCACCAGCGGCGAAAACCGCTTCCCGTGGATGTAGCCTCCACACTTGTTCCGGCCAGTTTCGCGTACAGCCTCGACCAGAGAATCTGTATTCCGGCAGCCACTATACCATATATGAGCAAGATCGGCATAATGAAATGTACGAAAGAAAGAATGAATCTGAAATGGCTCGGCCACGAACTGACCAGAATTGAGCGTGGATCTGAAGGAAGAACGCCGGTACGAACGACAGAATTCTTTTCGAAAGGACTGATTAGGAACTGATAGAAGCGTATTGCCTGGCTATCAATATGTGGAGGTGTATTCCTGTGCGAGTGGATCAGCGTTGGAATATCGCCGAAATTGATCGAGATTTCCCAGACCAGGTAGGGGATGTAAACGACCACGAGCGAGAGAAGGCCAAGGACGACATCGCGCCAGCGGATGGTTTTCCAGGCCAGGAACACAGCCGCAAGCAAAGGAAAGATCAGAAGATAGGCACTCTCATGGACCTGTCCCAGCACCCCGAACAGCAACAAGGCGGGCACGAGCCAGCCCTTGCGCCTTTTGACCACACCTTCAAAGAGCGGGAACATAAAAATGATCGTGAAGGGCGCTACCAGGTTGGGCTGCCAGATGAAGCGGCTGAACTCGATGGCAGCGGCGCCGGTGGCGTAGAGCGCGGCAGTAATGATCGCCGCCGGACGACCAAAGTAACGACGCGTGAAAACGTATGCCAGAAGCACAGCCGCCGTATTGAAAAGTCCTGTTGCAACATTGGCCCAGAATGGATCGCCGCTGAATGCTGCTGGCAACATATAGAAATAAGCCGGGATAGGGGAATGCATAAAACCGGCAGAGGACGATGTACTTGTAATTGGAATGCCGGCCTGCGTAAAGGCATCGCGAGCAATACGAAAGAGATTGGCCTGATCGCCAATAAATAGAGATTTATCAAGATGATAAAGGCGGAGAAATCCTGCAACAAACACGATAGGATAGAGTTCCCAGGTGCGAAGCCAGGCAAAAATTCTTTTCTTGCGCGCCGATGCCGTGTCACCAGCATCATTATCTGGCGGGGATGCATGTTTTGATAGGGTGAGGCTCATGACAAAAAACGTGCTCCTGACTGCAGGTATTTGCGCCCGGTAGTATACTTCCGCTCAACTATAAATTGTAGTATACAGATTTCCCAAACCCTCATCGTCCACTTCTATGCTGGAATAACGATTATATACCGCTGTGCTGCTAATTCTACCAGTTACAACGGAAGTTAGATTAACGTAATGTGACCCACGATGTCAAGAAAACAGTACCTGGCAACCTAGAGTTTCTCCATCCTTGAGGGGGAAAGAGTATAGTGTTTTCCTGTCTCGTGTTGTATGATAGTGTTCGAAATAGTTCTCCTACCAGGGAGGGGAGAGTATGAACACCTATTCTGCTTCTCAAAACCAGCCAGCCTTCGCACTGGATAAACAAAGTATCCAGATCCTTGAAAGCATAAGCGATGGATTTGTATTGCTAGATTCAGCATGCCGCGTTGTCTACATGAACACCCAGGCAGAAACCATCTTACTTCGAACACGGCAAGAGCTTCTTGGAGCAAATTTTTGGGATACTTTCCCCGAATCAGTCAACTCCGTCTTCTATGCCAGGCAACAAGAAGCAATCGAGACACAGCAACCAGTGCAGTTTGTTGAATATGCCCCCTTACTTCACAAATGGATTGAAGTCAGAGCTTACCCCGCAGCAGAGAAATTGGCTCTTTATTTTCTCGATGTGACACAACGCATCGAAGCGCAAAAAGAGCAGGAAGAAGTGGAAAAGGAACTACGCGTAAGCGAAGAACGCTTGCGTATTGCTCTGAAAAACTCCTCCATCACGGTGTACCAGCAAGACAAAGACTTACGCTACACCTGGATTTACAATCCTTTACCTGCCTTTACTCCTGAATCCGTTGTTGGAAAAATGGACGCGGATTTCGTCTTACCCCACGAAGCCGCGCATTTAACGGACATCAAGCAGCGTGTCTTAGCCACTGGTCAGGGAGTCGTGGAAGAGGTGAAAACCACCATTGACGCGGGGGTCAGCTTTGCAGAGCTGACAGTGGAACCCTTACGCGATTGCACTGGCGCCATCGTTGGCGTAACAGGAGCAGCCATCAATATCACGCAGCGAAAACACATGGAAGAGGCGCTCAGACAAAGCGAAGTGAAGCTGAACACGTTAATCGATTCCAACATTCTCGGCGTCTTCATCGCTGATGCCACAGGAAAGTTTTATGATGCCAACGATGAATTTCTGAGAATTATTGGCTATTCGAGAGAGGAAGTCATATCTGGAAAAGTATGTTGGAATAAACTGACTCCTCCTGAGCAACAGGAAGAAGAGGCAAAAGTCGTTCAGTCTATGATTGCAACAGGCATTGGGCCTGCCTGGGAAAAAGACTATATCCGCAAAGATGGCAGCCGTATTCCAACCATTATCGGCGGAGCCATCTTTGATAAGGAAAAGCTCCTTGCTATCGCCTTTGTGCTGGACATATCAGGCCGGAAAGAGCTTGAAGAGCGCAAAGATAACTTCATTAGTATTGCAAGCCATGAATTAAAAACCCCCATCACTTCCCTCAAAGGGTATACCCACATACTCAAACGGAAACTTGACCAGCAAGGATTCTCCGAGCCAGTAGGCATGCTAGCCAGGATGGATACACAAATCGACCACTTAACCCGGCTCGTCTCTGATTTACTGGATGTCTCCAAAATCCAGGCAGGTAGACTGGAGTATGCCCAGGTGTCGGTTGATATAGATACTCTGGTATGTGAGGTTGTCGAAAGCTTTCAGCAAACATGCAGCACCCACACTATTATTATTCATGGAGTGTCGAACAATCACGTTGTTGGTGACGGCGAGCGGCTCGAACAAGTATTGACGAACCTGCTAAGTAACGCCATCAAGTATTCACCCAATGCAGATAAAGTTGACATCTACATCACCACAGTAAAGGGTCAAGTGCTTATCAGCATACAAGATTATGGTGTTGGTATTCCCCAGAAGCACCAGGACAAAATTTTCGAACGCTTTTACCGCGCCTACAATGAGGGAGATAAGATATTTACCGGCCTAGGTATGGGGTTAAATATTTCCTATGAAATCGTGAAGCGCCACGGTGGAAAGATCTCGGTTGAAAGTGAAGAGGGCATAGGCTCGACATTCACCGTTTCCCTACCACTTGACTCGTAGCTGGATATCAAACAAAGTCCACCAGGGGCGGAATGCCAAGCTGCTTGCATACCTGCTGGGTATCAGCAGCCCGACTACTCACGTTTGATGATTGCCAACGGTTCCGCGCTGAACTGGCTTCTATCCTGGCGGCGTAAGACGTGACACATATGGAAAAGGACGGTCTAGTGCGTACCAACATCATACATGCTAGACCGTCCTTTTCGCCTTAGTCCTTATAGCCTTCCACGGCTATAAATTGACGTTACCATATTCACAGGTCAGCGTCAATGAGATCAAAAGTATGGAGTGTATGAATTAGTTGTAGGCAAAAAGTCTATGTATTAGCTTGCAACGCTTTTTGTTCCTCATGAGATGATTGTTCAAGTTGCAACTGCTTTTGTTGTTGTTCTTTGCGGAGAGCTTCAGTTCGCTCCGCCAACAATATCAGCTTATCTTCTTTGACCATCCCTTTGTATATGCCAATGCCCAATGTGCAGGCCATATGTTCCCAATCCATCGTATCAGCCGCCTGCTGAAGATTAGTTCCTTTCTCTCTGA
>JBGQJX010000274.1:0-5785 GCA_041499255.1 Ktedonobacteraceae bacterium
CTCTATCTATTTTCTTATGCTGTGTTCCCTCAGGTGATGTCTATAGCAGGTGTGTATCTTGCAGCCAGTATATCATAATGGCCTGGAAAGAGGCGGGGAGTGCATTGGTGGCTTTGAAGAACGTTTTCCGCTTTTGCGGAGAGGAGGCGTATGTCTATCGGTAGGGTAAACAATTGTGGTAGCGCGGTGTTTTAGCACTTCACCGGGTTACTCTTTTGTTACCCCGTTACATGGCTGATGAGGCTTTAGAGGAGGAACTCCAGGACCAATCGGCTGAATAGCTCCGGCTGCGAGAGAGGAGGACGGTGACCGCAATTGGGCAGGGTAAGGAACGTCGCGTGAGGGAGAGCCATACTTAGCGCTTTGCCCATTTCAAGTGGAAGAAGGGGATCACGCTCACCCCAGAGAATGAGTGTCGGGATGGTGATCGCGGCCATTTCTGCGCGAAAATCACTGCTTGTCAGTTGTTGGGCTGTTTGATACAGGAGGCGCAGGCGAGGCCGCCGGAGAATATCAAAGACCAGAGGCCAGGGATAGCCTCCTCCAGGTTGAAGCATCGAACGTACTGAACGTGCAGCCAGTACCGCTAATGATGCCTGGAAAGGCACGCCTGCTGCATCGACCAGTACTAGCCGTTCGACCAGTTCAGGAGTTTGAGCAGCGAGGTGGAGCGCAATAGCTCCCCCCATTGAATGTCCAACGAGAGCGATTGGTGGTAATGCCATCTGTCTCAGCCAGGAGGCCAGCAGGGGCGCAACCTCACGAAGACACCAGGGGTGGGTCAGTTTGCTCCGTCCATGACCAGGCAGGTCTATCACGAATACCTGCCGCCGTTGAATGAGATAAGGTAAGGCCCGCTGCCATATATATCCTGATACGCCGAAGCCGTGTAACAGCACGAGAGGCGGACCGCTGCCAGCGGAACGATAGGAAAGGCGTTCCCCGTTGATGATACACGCGTGCCTTTTTTCTGATGGTATCTTTTTTCTCAACTTCACTGCCAAATTATGTGCCAGAGAACAACTTGTCACCTAATTGCCTCTTAACCTTGCGACTCTGGACATCGCTGCGCCCGTACATACTCTCACAGCGCAAAAATCCGACGCACGTCATTTACAAGTGTATCACGCAAGTTTGAGTAAAGGCGGCTCACTGTTTCAGAGTATCAAGAGTATCAGGTGTATCACACAAGTTTGAGTCGAAGCGACTCACTGTTTCAAGAGTTTTACTGGGGTATGCAGTCGTTTTATGATGCGACCCCGCCGTTAAGGCCGTGGGACGCGAAAGGGTGCAAAAATACTTGTTGCCTTATTCATCTGGCCATGGAGGGCCGATAAATCGGCGGTGGGCGCGATAAATCGGCCCCTACGGCTGTCCGTTTTATTTTTCAAATTGCATTATCGCGTTCCTGCTGTATCGCGGCCAAAACTCACCACCAGCAAATCGAGGGCCATTTCTGGGGTCATGCGACTGCGTTTGAGGGACGCGTCGGTTGCCAGTAGTTGGCGGTAGGCAACCTCCAATTGCGCTGCTGTGAATTTGCTTACCTGGCGTGCCGCTTTGTCTGCCAGGAAAGGAGCCATACCAAGAGTAGAAGCGATCTGCGCTGAGCGCAGCCCTTTTTGTGAGAGTTCTTTGACGAGCAAGAGTGAACGAACCTGGCTGGTAATAGTGCTGATGAGCTTGATAGGCGGCTCTCCGTCTGCCAGGAGATCATGCAAAATAGTGAGCGCCTGTTTTTGATTGCGCTGTGCCAGGGCATCAGTCAGGTCGAATATGCGCGCTTCCTGCACCTGTGCCGAAAGTTTGCGCACATCATCAACGGTAATGGTGCCTCCATCGCCGACGTACGTGGCTAATTTGTCGAGTTCATTTGCCAGCAAGCGCAACTGGTTGCCGATGAAGTTTGCCAGGAGCGTCGCTGCATTCCCTTCGATGGTCACGCCCAGGCTCTTCGCCCGTTTATTGATCCAGCTTTCGAGCGCGGCTCCCCTCGGGAGGGAACTCTGGATTACCTTGCCATGTTCACCTGCTGCTTTGAGCAAAGGATTATTGGCATCTAATAATTCATCGACAAGTACAATCAAAACAGACGAATCCGGCACGTGGGGTATGTAGACAGCCAACCCTTTTTCAAAGCCGGCACGGGATTCTGTACTCCCTTTCCCACTCTTCTTGCCCTTCTTCGTCTTGCTACCTTTTCCGCTTGTGGCGCTTTCTTCCTGTCCACTCTCATCTCCTGGGGCGGAAGCGGCGCTTTCTCCTCGTCGCTTCCGGGGTAATCCTTCAACCAATACGAGACGTTGATCAGCAAGAAATGGCATGGTATTACTTGCAGCGGTGATGGTCGCGAGATCGACCTCAGCGCCGTAAAATGTATCCTGGTTATACTCGAAATTTCCCTGCTGCCGCAGCTTTTTTAGTTGCTCTCGGCTGGTAAATTCGTCGTCACCATGTAGGAGATAAAACATTGTGCTTCTTTATTCGTGGGCGACTGCTGCTGGTCGGCGATAGTCGGCTCGATTTCTCCGCGCCACAATCAAATCCAGGAGAATGGCGGTAGAGAGGCCGATTACCGAGCAGGCCAGCACTGAACCGAAGAATGTTGCGGCCGGGCTGGCATTTGGTAGTGGTTGATCGAAAATGAGGGTATCGACGAGACCGAGAATGGCGAGAAAGCCAAGTATATTGCCAGCAAATGCTCCTAACACGACAGTGCCACGGCTTTTCACTTCGCTCAACCAGAATGCAAGGAAAAGGGTGACCGGCAGGGCGAGAATAAAACCAAAGAGATCGCCGATGAAGAGACCATCTATAGGTACTTTCAGCGCTGGTAGGAGTTGAGATATGTCCATAAATATTATTGCCTCCCAATACAGGTGATGTAAAATGCGTATGTTGTCTCTATTATAGTCAATCCATGAGAAACTGACAACGGTTTAAAAAGAGAGAAAGAGGAGGGGAGAAAGTTGATATCAACCTTCTCCCCTCCTCTTCCTTCTGCTAGTTTGGTTGGCGACTGCGTCGCCGCCTGCGACTTTGCGCCTCGGCTTTACGCTTACGGCGGGCCTGTGGACTCTCATAGTGAGAACGTCTACGAGCCTCAGAGAGGATACCGTCTTGTTGAACCTTACGGTTGAAGCGTTTGAGCGCTAGCTCAAACGAATCGCCCGGGTTCACTCTGACTTCACTCATAAGAGATTACCAGCGTGACTTGCGGTCGCTTGAACGACCGGAGCCCTGCGCCTGGTAACAATTGCTACAGTATACCGGTTTGTCACCGCGTGGCTGGAAAGGCACTTGAGCCTCGTTGCCACAACTGGAACAGGTAACTGAGTACATCTGACGTGGCTCGCGGTCACGGTACCCGCCGCCACCACTATTACGACCACCACCATACCCGCCACCCTGTCCTTTGCGTGCGGCTCGGCACGATGGACAGCGGCTCGGAGAATTGGTCAACCCGCGGCTTGCATAAAATTCCTGCTCACCTACGGTAAAAACGAACTCTTGATTGCAATCGCGACAATACAACGTTTGATCTGCTAATGACATGCTTTCTTTCTCGCTTCTGGGTTTCTTATCCCAATAAATGTTTCGTGTATCGCGCGGCTTGCAATAGACAAACTACTCTTAGCAACAATGCACTATACAACGTTCACTTAGTATAACACAGAAGTTAACAAAAATCATCCCTTTTGGAGAATTCCAATAAACTCGTATGAAATTGGTACTTACGGGCTTGCCCTGGCCTGGAAAACACTTCTTTTGTTTCACTGAAAAATGCAACAAGTCTCAAATATCTGCGTATACACTGTAGAATATAAAAGATGTGATAAAGGGCTTTCTTGTGAAAAACAGAGAGTTAAACCCTCCTTTTTCTAATACAATAGAATTCACAGGGTCCGTCCGTCTCAATTAAAGCGAGGAATAGATATGATGGATAAAATGACATCACTTGGACTTAATGAACGCCTGGAGCGTGTTCTGGCATATGCATTCGGGTGGCTTTCAGGCATAATCCTTTTCTTTCTGGAAAAAAATCGCAATGTGCGCTGGCATGCTGCTCAGTCAATGGTCACCTTTGGATCGCTGTCAATTCTCATGTTGGCGATTTCCCTGCTAAGGGGTTTCCTGGCTTTCATACCCTTGTTGGGCTGGTTGACAAGTGCTGGCCTCGGTTTGCTCATTTCTGTGCTCTGGTGGGTGACGATTATTCTGTGGGTCTGGTTGATGATCATGGCGTTTGTGCGGGAGGATTATCGCTTGCCCTTCGTCAGTGATTTTGTGCGCTACTGGGTCTAATACATATTGGACAGGATTGGCCCGCCCCCATATTGTTGAGAATGGGCCAATCCATAGAACATGGGGTGCCCTCTAGTCTTTGTACAGGAAACCCAATGCCAGGCCGAAGACAAGATGCCGGGCAATATTTTGCAGGAAAGAGGCGAGGTTGGCCAGCCTGGGCAGTTCCCCGTCCAGGATGAGTGGATGATATTTATCGGCAAGAGGCGTTAGCCACCACGCCGAGACAATGAAGATTTCGCCAAAAATAGCTCCCTTTAGCCAGTCAGGTCCAGGTAGAAAACGCTTGAAAACTGCCGCGTACAACTCCGCGAGAGCTACCCCATTGAGTATGTGCAGCATCCAGGCGAGAAGGAGGAACTTTTTTTGTGTGGTTGCCTTCTTCCCCATTAAACCCTGGAGAAAGCGTACATCGCTAAAACGGTTTCCAGTGATGGCCATATCCCCTTCCATGGCGATACTGTAAGCTGTGGTAGCAAGCACGCCCGCGATGGCTGCTTGTCCCGGGTGCCAATTCCGCGTAATGATGCGATGAAGCATATGCATATCAGTTTGTCCTTTATCCAATTTGAAGTTTCAATGAACCCGGATGCATTAATAAAAGAAGTGTGATATTCACCTGTTGGGTATTATTTCTTTCGAGGCCATAATTGTGTGGCTACTTGTATCGCTATCGCGAAGAGCGCCCCGCCAAGCGTGGCCATAAGATTCACGACATCGTTGTTGAACCAGGATACACCACGCAGCGCCCGGGTTTTTGTGCCGCAGCTATGAACAAGACGTTCAGTCTCATGCTGGCAGGTGGGACAGTAATACATAGCTTGCACAGTTGCCCCTAAATAGCTATCGATAAGACTGCCGATCAGCCCACTGCCTAGGGCGATGAAAGGTAGGGAGGCCAGGGATCTCCGGCAGCCTTGTAGTAGCCAGAAAACTGTTCCCAGGGCCAGTGCTCCTCCGACTGCTGCTCCTGTCCCAAGAGGTGTAATGCCGCCGGAGGTGCCGGGCGATACGGGTTCTCCGGTGGTAATGAGCCTGGGTGGTAATGTGCTGAGCACTCCTAACTCAGTAGCCCATGTATCGGCGGTAGCTGTAGCGAGGGCACCAGTATAGCCTGCCAGGCATATGCCACGTAAGAAGCGCGAAGTTACGAATCCGTAGATCAAGGCAAACAAGGTGGCAACTCCTCCGTTTGCGCCTACCTGGGCAAGGTCGCGCCTGGCTCCCTTGCTGAACTTGTCAGCAGCTGTTTTTGCCTTATCTCGCGCGCGGACATGTGAAAAAAAACTGGAAGAAACGAAGAAAAAGATGAGTGTTAGCCCCCAGGACCATCCTCCCAGGCCAAAAGTCGTTGTTCCAGTAACAATTGCGCCAGCTATGCCACTGCGACTAAGTGAACGACGACGATAGGCTAGCAAACTGATAGCAGTGCTGAAAAGGAGGCCAAGCAATATCTTGCTACCGTGTGCTTTTGCATGCC
>JBGQJX010000275.1:0-5777 GCA_041499255.1 Ktedonobacteraceae bacterium
ACACGAGCAGACCTCGGTCGCGAGCTCCTGCGTCTTGTGAGTGCCAATTTGCAGATTGGTCAGGGTGATCACCTGGTGAGTGAAGCGTTATACCTCTCCGATCCCGATGGCAATGGTCTTGAACTCTATCGTGATCGTCCCAGAGACACGTGGCGCTGGTCGAAGGGCGAGGTCGAGATGGCCACTGATCCAGTCGATATACGCGGACTGGCTGAAGAGGGCGCACGCGATGCAGAACCCTGG
This sequence comes from Ktedonobacteraceae bacterium, assembly GCA_041499255.1. Classification (GTDB taxonomy): domain Bacteria; phylum Chloroflexota; class Ktedonobacteria; order Ktedonobacterales; family Ktedonobacteraceae; genus UBA11361. The sequence goes on from JBGQJX010000275.1 coordinate 244, forward strand.
GAAGTGATACCGGCGGGAACCCGCGTCGGACATATCCACCTGCAAATAGGAGATATCAAAGAAGCCGAACATTTCTATCACACTATCTTAGGTTTCGATGTTGTCTGCCATTATCCAGGAGCGCTTTTCGTCAGCGCTGGTGGCTACCATCATCACATCGGTCTGAACACCTGGCATTCGCGTGGGGCGCAACCCACGCCAGCGAACTCCGCAGGTTTGCAAAACTATATGGTTACCATCCCAACGCGTGAAGGATTGCTGGAAGTCAAAGAGCGCCTCGTTGCCCACAAGGTTCCTTTTGAAGAGCTGGAAGATCTCATTCGGGTCAATGATCCCTGGAACAATCAGATTCTCCTCAAGGTTCAACCAGCACGCGCACTTTAAAATGTGAGACTGCTCTATATCCGGAGCAGTCTCACTTCTATTTCTAAGCTGGGGCTGCACAGAACGGCCCTGCTGCCAGCCCAGTTTGACAGTACCTCATAAAGTCATTGTGATTATAGCAACTCAGCCGTATAATGTAACGACCCGCCAGTAGCCCAAATTAGCAGCATTAAGCTCAGGTAGAAATTATATATTGTACAATGTGCTTAAGTAGTCACTTTATGAATACAGGTTTGTCTATGGAATTACATGATCGACCCCATCGGCTTACCGTGACTGAGCAAATCACGCTCAGTGTTCTCTGGTTCTCTCTAAATTTCCAGATTGCGGCTCTGCTTCCCATCGTCATCCCCACGCAGATTTTGCTCTTTGTCAATCCTGGCGAAGTGGGCAATGCACAGCAGGCAACTTTTCTCGGCTGGATAGCAACCTTAGGGGCTGTCATGACCTTATTCATACCGCCCCTGGTCGGAATGATGTCGGATCGCACCTATGGCGGCTGGGGACGGCGGCGACCATACATTTTAGCGGGTGGTTTAGTTATGTTCGTTGGTGGGCTGATGCTTGGTTTCGCCACCAACATCTGGTTCTTTGTGCTCGGCCTGATGGTCTTCCAGCTTGCCACCAACGCGGGAATGACGGGTTACCAGAGCCTGATACCCGATATGGTGCCACAGGATCAGCGCGGCGAATCCTCTGCCTACTTTGGCCTGATGACCATCCTCGGCAATGTCTTCAGCCTGGGCCTCGCAGCCTGGTTACTTGGTCAGATCAATTTAACGAGCACTGCAACTGACATCATTCGCAGAGGCAGCATTATCTTTTACATCCTCAGCGGCATTGTCTTGCTGGTCGGCATATTCATTACTGTGGTTGGCGTGCGTGAAATTCCGCTCCCACAATCCAGCCAGCCAAAAAGGAATACGACTTTCCAATGGCGTCAATGGACTGAACACAACTGGGTCACTCCCTGGCGTGATCACAATTTTATCTGGGTCTTCTTCACACGCTTCCTCGTCATGATGGGTCTGACACTCTTCATGACGTTTATCGAGTATTACTTCGCCAACGTTGCGCACATTCAGAACTTTGTGCAAACAACAGCGGTAGTGGCGATAATCGCCCTACTGGGAGCAGTTTTGAGCGCATTTGTGCTGGGCATCGTCTCAGATTATACTGGGAAGGTGAAACTCGTCTCCTTCGCCACTTCCTTCATGGCGTTGGCGGCGCTGGGGTTCGTCCTGTTCCCGAATATGCTGTTGCTCTGGCCCCTGGGGTTACTATTCGGATTAGGCTATGGCGCCTACACCAGCGTGGACTGGGCCTTAACACTTGACTCCTTGCCTTCACGCGACACCGTGGGCAAAGACCTCGGATTATGGAATGCCTCCGCGACATTGCCTGCAATCATTGCGCCATTAGTTGGCGGCCTCATCATCCTCATAGCCAATGCTTTTGGGCAGACCCAATTTGGTTATCGTCTCATATTCACGCTGGCCGCGGTTGCGCTCATCTCAGCGTCTTTTCTGGTGCTTAAAGTACGCGAGAATCGCGGCAGCATAGCGATTAATCCAACCGTCCCTACAATTGCCCCTGTAACACACCCATCTGCTCCTGTACCACATCGCAACATCAGCCTGGGATGGAAGCTCGCTTTTCAAACGCGAGCAGGGAAAGCGCGCGGATTCCTGCGTTTCTGGCCTTTCTGGGAGTGGCTAACCCTCTCTATCTGGCGCACGAAGCCTATCCCCCATGCACCTCATGGCCTGTTCCGTATGCATTTCACTCGTTATAATGGCCGACCCATGGATTTGTCCGACGGAACACATGTTGACCGGGGGGACGTCATTGCTGAACTCCATTTGAGCAATAAGGTGCTACTTGATGCTGCTACACATACAGGCCCCTGGGGACTGATACATATAATCTCGCAGGATCTAGAAGCCCTGGCCGAGTGGACGCAAACCCCAGATTTTCCTACCGACGTACATGCGCTTTTTGGCATAACCCTGCTGAGCCGCGCAAGCCGGCGCCTGGGCTTTACCCTGCGCGAACGCCCCAGAACGATCCACGCCTGGTTCGACCGCTTCTTCATGACTGGCCTCCTGGTCATCTACAACGAAAAAGGTTTGGATCGCCTTTTGCAAGGCACCACTTATGGGACATACCCGCAGGAGGTATGGATGTCTCGCGGGGAATTGGTCAGGAGATATGCCCAAAAAACAGCAACCTCCTGAATTATTGCCGGGATATTCTCTCCAATTGGCCAGTTGTGCCGTCTATTGGCAGCACAGAGCAAATGGCATCCGCCAATTGCCGGGGAGCAATGTGATCGAATAAATCGCGGTTTTTCGTGTCATACGCTACTTTTGCAATACCAGGTCTGAATGCGCGCTGTTCCTTTCTTCCTCTGCCGATAATGACGGAGCGCTGGCTATACCCGAAATACCCCGGGTTCGTTCCACCGAATAGAGCAATGACCTTTGTTTTGTTGCCTGGAGAAAAGCGTTTATCATCGCCTTCTCTCAGTTTTTTATGTGCCACGGCCAAATGCATTACGCCCGTATCACCGCTAACAAATAGAGCGAACTGGTCTATCAGCGCCGCCAAATCCAGCAATCCGGCTCTTGGTTCAGCAGGCAGAAGGAAAACGCGCCCGGCGAAGCGTTGCGAGAGGATATTGTACAGGTTCGCGGCGCACGTGGTATCCGTGTAGCCGGGCAAAACACAGACCGCCAGCCTGGGGTTTCGTTCCAGAGAAGCAGACAGGGCCATTGCTAGAAGAGCAACTGGTGGCCTGGTCACCGCGGATGTTGTATCGGGGGCAACGAGTAGCATCATACAATCCCGCGGCATGGCAGCAGCCTCTTTTTTGAGGTTCGCCATTGTGTTCATAGCCTTCTGGACATGTGCAGAGCTGATATACAGGAGCATTTCATGACCGTGCGCCATCTGAGAAGCAGGATACTTAAAATAGTGGTTGACCATCTTCCTGGCTACTGTACCAATAGGAACATCGTCCAACCGGCGCAGGGCAAAAAAGTCGCGCGCCAGGACAGGCAGGGATGGGTACATAAGGTGCGAGCGCAATCTGAAGAAGAGACCCGGGGCTAATGAGCTGGGAAAGATGGCCTCGTAGTGTCGCTGTTTGAGAAATTGGATAACATGAGCAGCTTGCGCATCAAGCGTAATGCCGCGCAGCCATTGAGAGACGTGCGGGCCAGGGTAGAAAACCTTGTTGGTTTGAATGATGCGGTTCACGCGTGGATCGCAGGCAAAAATCTGCGCCTGCAATTCATTGCACAGCACATCTATCGTGCCTGTAGCAGTTGGGTCATTCGCGATGATCTGATCAATAACGCTCAATCCCATAGCGACAGCATCGCCAATGCCTGCCTCCAGCGTGACCAGGAAACGCGGCGTATCCGTTTTTTGCCGACCATGTGGCATGATACAGCGCAAATAATCTCTATTTCCCATTTCATTACTATCACGTACTTACAGACGACTGCGCAGCGGCCACTACCCCGGCTTCGCTCTCGTACAGGCCGTAACCACTCTCAATCAGTTCACTTAACAGTTGGGTGAAACGCGCTGCTGGGGCGCCATCGAGGATGTCATGATCGAAATTGAGCGTGATACTGAGATACTCGTGGGCTTCTATGCGCCCATCAACGAGCGCGGGCCGCTCGGTAATGCCGCCGACCACAATGCCGAGCGTGTGAATGGGCAAATCGATGCCCCATCCTCCCCTATTCCCGAACATGCCAATCGCCGTTAACCCAACTGTGCCCATGTTTTGTTTGACCAGGTGCGGGTTCTTGCTAAGGAACCAAAGGGAAAACTGCCGTACGAATGAAGGCAGCAATTTGATTGTGTTCATAGTTCTCAACCTCCTTTCTTTATGCGAGGAGAGTACCCCAAGGATACAAACCAGCGCGAGGATATCAAGAGTAATCTACAACCAGCGGTAGGATGTCCTGGGCCGCTACAGAATGCACTTATAGGGTATCAGGCACGAAGGGGGCAAGACGTTCAACCCTTGTACCCCTCACCTCGTCGTACTCATCACTACAGGGAATATATATTTATTCAATATGTAGTGTATTGCGAGGACATCACAGAAAGATCAAAACAGGTGGCTTCACCGACACGAAGCGGTCACAATTTCATCCCTGATGCATACATATGTCAGTATCATACGATGTGGTAAACTTTAATCCTGGGAGTACCACGCACTCTATTGCGCTGGAAAAGTGTCGACTTACGCGCTCTCGCCTCCCCTGTCGCTGCATCTCGTGCAGGGTAAAGGAAAGCTGTTTATGATACCGCCATCATATTTGAGCCAACTGCGCGCTGCCGCTGTGAAACGCACCGAAGCGGTGGCCGAACTCACGCAGCGCATCTGCGAGCTTCCGGCGCCGACGGGTAATGAATGGGAACGCGCTCAACTGGTGGCCTCGCTCTGGATTGAACGGGGCTACGCGCCAGAAATCGATGGCATCGGTAACGTCTACATCCGGCGCGGCAAGCGCGAGAATGGGCCGGTGTTGATGCTGCTGGCTCACACAGACACAGTGTTTCCACAAACAACACCCATCTACGTTGAGCGCCGGGCGGACATCTTGCGCGGCCCGGGCATTGGTGACAATAGTGTGAGTGTCGCTGCCATGATCAGCGCGTTCGATGTACTTGATGAGCTAGGAATAGAGACCGAGACCGATATTGTCGCGGTTGCTAACGTAGGTGAGGAAGGTCTGGGAAATCTCCTTGGCGCACGCACCGCCGTCGAACGCTACCGCGATAATCTTGGCGCGGTCATCGCCATCGATGGAAATCTCGGCGGAATCACCCATATCGCGGTCGGTTCCAAACGCTGGCGCATCACTGTGCGCGGTCCAGGTGGTCATTCATATGGAGCGTTCGGAACGCCAAGCGCGATTCATGGGTTAGGGCGAATTATCGCGGCTATCGCGGACCTTGAAGTTCCCCAACAGCCAAAAACCACCTTCAATGTTGGTATCATCGAAGGTGGCACCAGCGTCAACACCATCGCACCGTATGCAACAGCGCTGCTTGATTTACGTTCATCGGACATCACTGCTCTTGATCGCCTTGCCGACGAGGTAAGGACAATCGTTGAGCAGCGT
>JBGQJX010000276.1:0-5721 GCA_041499255.1 Ktedonobacteraceae bacterium
CATTCTGCGTATGATCGCCGAGGGCCGCGTCACACCCGAAGAGGGAGACCTCTTGCTAGAGGCGCTCGGAAGCTAGATTTTTCTTCTGCCAGGACAGGAAGGCCGCGGGAAACGCGGCCTTCTTGTTCTCGTTAATCATTACTTCACCAAGTTCTCCAACGCCTCCACCAATCTATCAATCTCACCCTGCGTATTATAATGCGCCAGTCCAACCCGCAATAATCCCCCCTGTTCCTCTAATCCCAACCGTTCCGTCACCGAAAGCGCGTAGAAGTTCCCATCCCACACATTGATATTCTCCTCGGCCAGAGCCTCTGCAATCCCGCGTGGAGTCCACCCGTCCAGCGTAAAAGAAAAAGTGGGCACGCGCTCCTGCAGCCTGTGCGGACTGGTGATACCCCGAATCTGCAAGCCAGGAATCGAGCTGAACCCCTCGAGTAAAGAATGGTTCAGCTCCAGTTCATACGCCTCGATAGCCGCCATCGCCTGTTTGAGGGCCAATCCGCGTCCGCTGAAAGAACCTTCATAGTTGGTCGCATATTCCGAACCAAAAGTCTTGCCTACCCATTCGAAATACTCCAACGCGCCCAGTGTACCGGCAATAGCCTCAAAACTCTGCGTGCCCGTCTCGAACTTCTCGGGCGGTAGATCGCTGGCCGGACGAACTTTATACGCCGTCAAGCTATCGAGCAGGTCGTACTTGCCATAGAGAATACCCACGTGAGGGCCAAAGAACTTGTAGGCCGAGCAGGCCAGGAAATCACAATCCAGCGCCCGCACATCAATGGACCTGTGTGGGGCATACTGCACTGCATCAATAAAGCAGAGCGCTCCCGCCTTGTGTGCCAGTTCTACCGCTCTGCATACATCATTGATGGTCCCCACGGCATTCGAGGCATAGCCAACGGCCACTATTTTCGTGCGTTCCGTAATCTGCCGCTCCAGGTCAGTCAGGTCAAGCGTACAATCATCCTCGTGGATATCGACCCAGCGCACCAGGCAGCCGCGGTCTTCGGCTATCAATAGCCACGGCGCAACATTGGCATCATGATCCAACCGCGTCACCACAATTTCATCACCGGGACGCAATGTGCGCGCCAGGCTGCGACTGATGGAAAGGGTGAGGGTTGTCATATTCGGACCAAACACGATCTCCTCTGGACGGGCGGCGTTCAGAAAATCGGCCACAGCTTGCCGCGCCTCGGCCACGGTAGCATCGGACTCCCTACTTGTGTGAAATGCTCCGCCGTGGTTGGCGTTGGTACTGCGCAAATAGTGGTCTATCCGTTGTAACACTTCCCCCGCAACCTGTGTCCCACCAGGGTTATCAAAATAAATAGTATCCGAGGCCAGGGCCGGAAAATGTGCACGTATTTGGCCCAAATTGAACATCGCATATCCTCCTTCAGGATGTAGGGACCCGATTTATCGCGTCCCAGGGTTCTTCCCATTGTATCACAGCCATTTTTTTGTCATGTATGCCAACGCATTCTGTACCATTTTATGCCTATGGCACGTGCTAAAATAAAACAGGAAACACACAGTTCACACGGGAGTATGAAAATTCTCCACATGAAAGGATCAACATATCATGCATACCCGACAGCTAGGCAAGAGCGACATGCATATTACACCCATTGGCCTGGGAACCTGGGCGATCGGTGGAGGTAATTGGGAATTCGGCTGGGGATCGCAGGACGACGATGCATCAATAGCTACCATCCATCGCGCCCTTGATCTTGGCATAAACTGGATAGATACGGCTGCAGTCTACGGGCTAGGCCACTCAGAGGAGATTATGGGAAGGGCGCTCAAAGGTCGCTCAGATCGTCCCTTTATTTTCACGAAATGCTCATTGGTATGGAACGATCGGCGCGAAGTATCAAACAGCCTGAAAGAGCAGTCGCTGCGGCGCGAAGTAGAGAACAGCCTGCGGAGATTACAAACTGATACGATTGACCTCTACCAGATCCACTGGCCAGATCCAGAGCCAGATATTGAAGAAGGTTGGAGCGCCCTGGCAAAATTCAAAGACGAAGGCAAAGTGCGCTATATCGGCGTCTCTAACTTTACTGTCGAGCAGATGCAGCGTGCCCAAAAAATTGCTCCAATCACTTCGCTCCAGCCGCCTTACTCTCTCATCGATTCAGCTATTGAACACGATATACTTCCCTATTGCCAGGAGCAGCATATCGGTGTGATCGTCTATTCACCGATGATGTCCGGTTTACTTACAGGCAAGATGACTCCAGAGCGTGTCGCCAGTTTCCCAGCGGATGATTGGCGCAAACGCGACGCGGAGTTCCAGGAACCGCGCCTATCACGCAATCTCCAGTTGGCCGGCCTGTTACAGGATATCGGCTTTCCATATAATCGCAGCACCGGTGAGGTCGCAATTGCATGGACCCTGCGGCACCCGGCAGTAACGGGAGCAATTGTAGGCGCACGTCGCCCACAACAGATTGCTGATCTCGTCGGCGCGGCAGAATTTCGCCTCTCCGAGAGCGAACTTGCCCAGATTGAGAAGTTTCTCCAAGAAAATCCTTAATCCTTCAATTGCCAACGCGTTCCCATCCCAGTTTCCATCACGCCGCTCCATAGTCCAGGTCTATTGCCTGAAAGGTCGGCAGTATGCGAGAATAGAACTGAACGACGGCATAAAGAGGAGAAAAACCACGTGCAAACCACGAAAGATGTGGTCATCATCGGCGGGGGCGTCATTGGCTGCGCCATCGCCTATTACCTGCGCAAATCAGGCGTGGCTGTCACGCTGGTCGAAAAGGGCGATATTGGCGCAGAGGCCTCCAGCGCCGCCGCGGGACTTCTGGCTCCACTGGGGTCACTCTCGGGGCCAGGACCTCTAGCTGATCTGCTATTGGCGAGCTGGTCCATTTTCCCTTCGCTGGTACCAGAACTTGAACATGCCAGCGGTGTACACCTCGCGTATGAACAAAACGGCTCGCTGCGCGTTGCGCGCAATTCCAACAATGTTGATAACCTGCGCAAACGCATGAATGCATGGCAGCCCCTGGGACTTGAGATGCAGTGGTTAACAGGTGATGAAGCCCGGCAGCGCGAAGCCCTCTTAGCGCCCGACATCAGCGCCGCGATCTACGCGCCAGAAGAGGCACAAGTTAAAGCGTCCCACGTCGTCAAGGCGTTCGCGCGGGCTGCGGTAAACCTCGGTGCTAAACTCTGCGCTTACCATAAAGTTATAGGCATAGATTGCCAGGAAAATAAAATTACCAGGGTATACACAGATCAAAAATTAGAAATAGCCTGCGAGCACGTCATCGTAGCCACCGGGGCCTGGACGCGCGAACTTGAAGGGTTGCTCGATATTTCATTGCCCGTTGAGCCGCAGCGCGGCCAGATCCTCGCTCTTAAGCAGCCTTCTCAACCGCTCAAACATATCATCTTTGGGGAAGCGATCTACCTTGCCCCCAAAAATGACGGGACGATTATTGTGGGTGCCACCAAAGAAGAGGCCGGTTTTGCCAAAAACACCACCGCCGGCGGCATTGGCTGGTTGCTCAGTACAGCCGTACGGCTGTTGCCGGGCCTTGATGGAGCCATCATAGACCGAATGTGGTCGGGCTTGCGCCCCAAAACGCCCGACAATCTGCCCATTTTGGGCAAAGCGCCCTCATTAGAAAATGTCACCCTCGCCGTTGGTCATGGCAGCAGCGGAATAATGTTGAGCGCCATTACCGGCAAGAGCATCGCCGAACTGGTGACGACAGGACATGCGCCAGAAATTATCGCGCCTTTTTCGGTGGGACGCTTCGCTAAAGCGTAAATCCTATCGTTTGATAGCCCTTTTCAACTGCCCAAATGATAGTTCCTTCCCTTTGCCGGCACCGGCAGCTCGAAACAGACGGACAAGCCAGGGCAACATGAAAGCCGCCATAGTGAATTCAGCCAGCAACACTTTCGTCAAATCCATGATCGGCTTCACACGCACACCCTCCGGTGTCATCACGATCACAGCTATCGGTCGCGCATTAGCTCCGCCTCCCGCGCCGCCTCCTATACCTGTCAGCGTCAAACCCTTTCCCTGTTCGCTGGTTTCACCAGGCCCATTACCAAAGCCCATACCTCCGCCCACTGCCACCTCGCCGCAGGGTATGACAACACAATCTCTATGTTCCACAGGCTTACCGAAGACAGCACTTACGTTGGCAGCTTCTATCATTTTGCTCATGAACTCGGTTGTGCCGCTTATCGTTTGTTGCATTCCTTTTTCTGCATCTATCATGATTTGTTCCTCCTTTTTATGTGTATCCAACGCTTCCATGACGCGGCCAGGATGACTATCGCTGATCCCATCATGAAAATCGAGATGATAGCCTCTAGTGTGACATCATGGATTGGCAGACGACGTATATTGTCGCCATCACGAATCTCTACTGCTAGTGGTCGGTGCCAGGTAAATCCCCCTCCGTGCCAGCGGGCTTGAATAGCATACCCAATCGGTACAACCTGCCTTCCAAAAGCTGTGAAAGGCTCACCTCTGGTCTTGCCAATGCTCCAACCAGGCGCACTAAGTTGTTGTTGCATGTTCCCCCTCTATCCTAACTGCGCTTTTGCCCTGGCAAAGGGATTGGCCTCCAGGTGCGCACCTGGAGGCCAATCACTGGACTTTTCAGGGCGGTAAATCAGCATCGCTCGAAAGCGTCATAACATCACAGCCGGTATATATCGACGCCGCCCATCATAATGTGCGTCACGAGGTGAATGCGCACTGGCCTCTCTGGATTAAATGGGGCAATGGCGAAATCAGGCGGCTGCTCGGGGAGAGTGACGATATAGTGCAACTTCTGCTTCATCGTCTCCCACACGCCTGGGCCTTCGTGAACATTTCTCCCTCCTGCTATCGCACTTCCCTCCAGCGTAAACTGGACATAGCGAGGCAGGAAAATCTCGACACCACCCATAGTGACACTGATATCCAGGTGGTACTCTCCTGGCTCTATCGGTGCGCTCACCAGGTCGATGACCGTCCCACTCATCAACGTGCTGATGGTGCCTTGCTCAAACAACTTCATGCCACTGTGCGAAATCGAGAAGGTCTGGCCTCCAAGCCCTGAGAACAGCGGTTTGCCGCTTTTTGGGGTAGAGGGAACTCCCTCTGCTTGTGGCGCTGGCTCTGCTCGGATTACTTCAATGGTGCAGTTTGAAAGCATTGCTCCAAGGGCGCCGACTGCCGCCAGCACTGGCGCCACCAGTACGCCCACGACACCAACGGTCAAGGGGATCTCTAGAATGGTATGCCCCTCTTGTTTGATGATAATGCGGCGGACATTCCCTTCGTGAAGCAGTTTTTCCACGTTGCCGGCCAACTGCTCACCCATGACCTGCCACTCTTCTTTATATTCTGGACGCAATCCAGTAAATGGTGTTTTTGGAACTGTCTGTGTCATCATATTTCTCCTTTACCAAGTTCCGTTCCGGTGAACTACTTTCACCTCACCCTTTTTATTGTATCCTTCCTCTATCACGTATCAATCTCAAATCAGTCCCAAACCTGTCACACAATCATCCCTTCAACTAATACATTCATATCCTCACCATATTTTGATGCAGTTCTGCCAAATCGCTTTTTGTGTGTCTTCTGTGATCTTCCTGGGAGCCTTTGTGATGTATGTGTGTGGTGTTTGTATGAAGCTTGAATTAAAGAACCAATAAAGGAAAAACTACCTGGAGGTGCAACAGTCATGA
>JBGQJX010000277.1:0-5717 GCA_041499255.1 Ktedonobacteraceae bacterium
CGTTGCCCGCTTTGTATTCTGCTAACAGTTTCGCCGTCCATATATCATGGTTACTGGTGTTTCCTTGTTTGCAATAGGATGGATTTAACCAAACTGTTCGTGCTTTCCATGTCTTTGTTAAGCCGTCTGTGGTGAGATCAAAATTTCTTTTGCTCGTACAATGCGGTTTGCCTGTTCACTGCTTGCGGGCATTGGCCTGCACTGGCTGCAAATACTTGTCGCATCTGTGGAAAATGGAAATACGACTGAAAGTATAGCCTTTATTCGTCTGGAATTTCTTCAAAAAGATTATGTATGGAGACATCAAGTGCTTTCGCTATACGTTCCTGGGCATCCATTGGTAGGGGATAACGGGGATTATGCCACACATTTCTAATAGTCTTAATGGGCACGTTAGCCACACGGCTTAAACTTGCAATATTAAAGCCACGTTCTTTGGCTAATTCTTTGATTACAAAGCGGTACACTTTTAAGTCCAGCATAGAAACTTTCCCCCTATTCTAACAGCGTTTACCCTTGACGGGTAGGAACCAATAAGGTATTCTTATGTGGTATGCTTTCAAGGAATACCTACAAGGAATAGTATAGCACATCACGAATGGATAAACAGGAGAAGGAAATGAGTGTGGTAGCCAAACTCAACATTGGTGATAGCATATCCTATCGACTCAGGCCAGCAGAAAACCCACGTGACCCCCTAAAGCTGTGGCATGGTGTGGTTGAATATGTCTTCGATGGGCGTGGCAATCCAAACTGGTATCGAGTGCGGTTAACTGATGAAGGGTATGAAGGCATTCGAGAGTTGGTGTTGGGATTTCAAATTGTGGAGGTGGTGTCAAATGAGGTGGGTGGGTGAACAACGCCAACTGCTGTCGTTGTTCGATAAACTCAGCAGTATACATTTTGGGGTTATGAGGGGTGCTGAAGCCGCCCCCAGCCCATTTTTGAAAATACAACTACTCTGCCTGGGATCGCGGGTGCTTCTGGATGCGTTTGGTTATTTTCTCAATCGGCATGGTGATAACCTGGTGGCCGTGATCCCGAAAGATGTGTGTGACTTTTGCCATGATTTTCTGCTGACTTTGTGTGCCTAGAGAACCGGTCAAGAAATAGCAGCCTTGATCCGGTGTGCGTGCGAACCACCAGTTATGGCCAGGTGCTGGCTTCCCGAAACACTGCCGAAGCCAGCAAGGCTGTTTTCGTCGCCAGTTCCTTGGGCGTATACGGTTGCCCCTGCTCAAGCCACCAGGTGATCGCCTCTACAACCATCGCGGCAACAAGATCTGGCACAAACGTATCGGAAAACGGATGAGCCAGGTGAGCAGCGTGCTCGGACATGATTGGTCCGTGCGCACCCCCTAAACTTCCATGCTCCTTGATCAACTCAGCAAGACGTGTGCGCATCTTCTGCACAAACCAGGGGCTGCCTTTTTTCCCCAGCAGCGCCCGATAGAGCCGGTCGTACTGGGCGATCTGTTCGAAGAACCGAATCCACACGTCTGCGGGATGTTCCCGCCCGAATTCTCCAATCGCATTAAATAACGTGCTCATGGCCTCTTCAAAGATCTGCTCGACCAGATCGTATTTATCTTGATAACTGCGATAGAACGCGGCCCGGCTGACCATCGCCCGCTCGGTCAATTCGCCGACGGTGAGGGTATTGAAGCCCCGCTCCTCGATCAAGGCAATGAGCGCTTCTCGCAGCAGGATTTTGGTGCGTTTCACGCGGAGATTGTCAGCTTTCTGAGTCATTTTGCGCTCCTTGTCTCATTCGGGACAGATTTTGCCGATTGATTCTTGTGGCGTGCTGCTCGTTGGGCTACACTCTTCCTCAGAGACAACAGCCCATATGAGAGAGTATGTCTCAAGAGAGCCATACTGTCAACAGACAGAGAAGGAGCAACTGCTATGCATACGTTCGCACATCACCGTCGGAACCGAGCGTCCCAGGCGTCAGGAGCTTCGACCAAGGGGCTGATTTTGAGAGGAGGTTGGCGCTACGACCTGACGGCATGGGTCCACGACACCCTCTCGTTACGTGGAAGGCTTCGCCAGCTCAGGCAGAGAACGGTCGCCCTGGCCCAGGCGCAACCCGGCGAGGCAGTGCTGGATGTGGGCTGCGGGACGGGCACACTTTTGCTGGACGTGGCCCGCCAGGTTAGCACAACGGGTCGCGTAGCAGGCGTTGACCCAAGTCAAGAGCAAATCGCTCGTGCCCGTGCCAAAGCGGCCCGGCGCGGCCTGTCCATCGAATTCCAGATCGGGGTGATTGAGCAGCTTCCTTTCCCTGATCAGACGTTCGATGTGGTATTCTCCACCTTGATGATGCATCATCTTCCAGCGCCTCTCAAGCGTCAGGGGATCGCAGAAATGGCTCGTGTGCTCAAACCAGCAGGGCGTCTGATCCTGGCCGATTTCACGCACCAAGCAGACCGAACAGGCCGGGCTGAGCATGTTCACGCTGGGGGAAGCCGCATGCACGAACTGGCGGCTCTGGTCTCGGGTGCTGGTTTCTCGCAGCTCGAAACAGAGGAGATCCACCCACCGCGCTTCTCAGCCTTTCCGGGGGCAAGCATCCTGCGAGCATGCAAAGGTGACGTGAGTGTGCACAGCGCCAGGAAGGCAGGCGAAACAGACGTATGAAAGAAGACATGATGATGAGAACGAACGTGATGAACTCTTCGAGAGTGATCAGTTATTGGGTGACGACCATGGTCACCGCGCTCGAGCTTCTGGCAGGTGGGGTGACGGACCTGATACATGGGAGAACAGCGCTTGTGGCTGGTGAGCCGGTAGCCGAGGTCCTGGCGCACCTTGGCTACCCAGTGTACTTGCTCACGATCCTCGGCGTGTGGAAGCTCCTTGGAGCCATCGCCTTGCTTGCCCCGCGTTTTCCTCGACTCAAGGAATGGGCGTATGCTGGCTCCTTCTTTGTTTACGCGGGTGCGGTTGCATCGGGCATGGTACGTGGCCTCGATGACCCGGGCACTTTCATCTGGCCACCCCTCATCTTCGCCGTTCTCACACTTGCTTCGTGGGCGCTTCGACCGCAAAGCCGTACCCTCGGCGTCCTCTTTCCCGAAAAGCCGCTCACGTAGTGCATCGGTTTCGTCCCCTCAAGCTACAATGAGCTGAGTCTCTAGCGAAAGTAAGGAGAAGAGGCATGCAACCGTTTCATTGGCTGCCTCCAGTCGCCCTTTCCCCGCAGGAAGAACAGATTGTGCAACGGATACGGCGGGCCAAATTGTTTGTCGCATCTCGCGCCATCACCGGCACGATCTGTTCGATGAATCGTTCCAGCAGGAACTGGCGACCCTCTACCGGCCAAGCAAGCGAGGGCACCCGCCCATTGCTCCCGCGCAACTGGCCCTGGCGGTCATTCTGCAAGCGTACACGGGCGTCTCCGATGACGAGGTGATTGAAGCGATCCTCATGGATCGGCGCTGGCAATGAGTGTTGGACTGTCTGGACACCGAGCAAGCACCCATAAGCCTCGGAACATTGGTGGCCTTTCGGAAGCGACTCATTGAAGCCCAGATGGATCGACGGCTCATTGAACGCACCATTGAGCCCGGCCCGGCCACACCCTGGAGTTTGGACCACGGCCATTACGCGCAGCGCTGGATAGCAGTCCGTTGTGGGGAGCAGGTCGAGTCGAAGATACCTACAATTTGATTGGGCACGCGCTCAAAAAAGTCATCCGCGTAGTGGCCGATCAGCAGGGAAGAGATGTGGCCGAGGTAGGGCAAGAGGCTGGAGCAACAATGGTGTGTGGGACCAGCTTGAAAGCAGCGCTTGACCGAGATTGGGACCAGGTAAGTCAGCGAGAAGAGGCTCTGGATCTTGTGTTGCATGTGTTACGGGCGGTAGAAACCTGGGTGCAGGCTCTCCCGCAGGAAGAGATGGAACTAGCTCAACCATCCCTGAAGATCGCTCAGCACATTCAAGCGCAAGATGTCGCATTTGATGAGAATGGGAAAGCGAGCCTGATCAAAGGAGTCGCCAAAGATCGACGTATCAGTATCGAAGACACCGAGATGCGGCATGGGCGCAAAAGCCGGAGCGTGCGCGTGGATGGATACAAACGTCATGTGTTGCACGACCTGGACTCTGGCCTCATCCGTGCGGTCGGGATCACACCAGCAAATGTGCCAGAAGCCAGCGTGACAAAAGAGATCAGCGCTGACCTGAAGCAGCAAGGAGTGAAGATCAAGGAACTCCACATCGACCGGGGCTATTTGAGTAGCCATCTGGTGCAGGAGCGCGGTGAGGAGTTGGAAATCTATTGTAAAGCTTGGCCTGTGCGGATTGGCAAATACTTCCACAAGCAGGCATTTGTGTTGGACTGGGAACAAAAGATCATCCACTGCCCTGTCGGGCAACAGATGCCTTTTGTTCCCGGCGGCACCGTTCACTTTCCCAAGGACGTCTGTGAGCAGTGTCCTTTGAAAGCTCAATGTACTCCTAGTTCCAGAGGGCGCAGCGTCAGCATTCACCCTGATGAAGCCTTGCTGATCGAGTTACGAGAGCGCCAACGGACACCGGAGGGACGAGCCAAACTGCGCGACCGCGTGGCCGTCGAGCATACTCTTGCCCACGTTGATCGGTGGCAAGGACGACACGCTCGCTATCGGGGAGCGCGCAAAAATCTCTTCGATCTGCGCCGCTACGCTGTCGTTCACAACCTCCACGTGCTGGCCCGTTCTCGCTTGCTTCAAGCTGATCTTTTGGATGCTGCCTGATTACTTGACCGGTTCTCTAGCACACATAACACGCTACCAGTAGGGAGGCGGTTTGCGAGGGGTTGGTAGGTTCCTTTTAAGGGAAGTAAAGAAGCTGGTACTAAAGCTATATTATCAAGCCTGGCTTTCTTCAGCCTGGCGGGTGGCTCTCCAACTCCATAGGGAAGTGTGTGCTTCATAGCGCCGCTAGTATAGCATACCTGTGGTATTCCTGATACAGCTTCAACGTAACTTCGTAGAGTCATGTGTTCTCTCCCCCAGGCCAGCGCCGTATAAGGAAAAATATATTTTAGGGTGGGGGAGAGAACCTATGGCTCTGCGAACGCAGGGTATAATGGGCAAGTAAGATGTAGGTAGGTGGGTGTTTTTCGTAACTCGGAAGAGGAGGAATGGCAGGTAGCTTCAACTATCACACGGCGGAAAATTCTTGAAACATTTCTCTATGGGGATAATGTACATGTGAATGTTACTGATCGTGAGACTTTCAATCAGTGGCGTCGTCTTCCAGACTTATTTAGAGAACTTCAACTTGAGTTTGTCACTATACTTGGGTTCATGTTTGGTCGAATATTGGAGGTGGCGGCAGCAAGTAAGCAGGAGCTTGACCTTCATGCTTAGCCAAAAAGCCGTTACTCAAACCACTTCTTTTGCCAGAGTTGTAACATTGTCTCCTGCTGCCAGGTCGAGCCGTCCTATAATAAATGGGGTGAAACAGCCTCATAGAACAGCCTCTAGTAACCAGCCGTGTTGAAAACTAGCCTCAAAGTGTGGATAACTCATTATTTGCTACGACGCAAAATGATTATTATCACGACTAGGATTTTAGACCGTCCAGAAAGTACACAACGTATTCTTTCATGGGCTTTTAGATACGTCATTGACTGATTATCTCAATTGCCATTGAGAACGTAGCAGACGTTCACAACCAACCTGTATTCTCGTCGGATAGGAATTTCAAAGTTTGTGCTAGTATTA
>JBGQJX010000278.1:0-5705 GCA_041499255.1 Ktedonobacteraceae bacterium
AACCTGTCGCGTGATAACAGCATGTACGCGCTGCAGACCAATGCAAGCCAGAAGGAAACGCTCAAAATTGGCCCGCTAAGTGGTGGAGCGCCAACAACCATCGCCTTCATCAGCAGCAATGGGGCATCATTGAATATTGTTGGCTGGACAACGATGTAGTGGTTTCGGCGATAGTAGTATGAATAGTCTCCATTGAGCAAAAACCTGGTATGTTCTCTTTCCACGTGACAATGCCCAAATAGCCTGAAAATACTATTGCGCTGCACCCTATGTAGCAGTTATACTTTATGCATCAAGATGATACATGTTGGTACGTCAGTTTGGATAAAGAAGGCGAAGGTGTTCGTGTACGAGGCCCTTGACCTGGAAAACCTAAACCTTGATACCTGGTTCGACATACCTTGCCATTCTCTCCCTATTTCCCGCATGCCGATACTCACTTCAATCAAACTGGATCGAAAAAAGAGAAAATCGCCCAACGCATTTCATTTTGTACAGTTTGGCACCATGATCGGTCTGCCTTCAACTGTGGTCCTGGAGATCCTGTGGATTTTCGTTTCTACTCTTATTGGTCCCTTGCCCATTCCCAGTAAGACTTTGTTGGCGAATGACACAGAGCGTGAAATGTCCGGGTGAAGGGAAAGAAACGTTCCTTTGCCCCCATGCACGCACCGGCTTACGAAGCCGCCGCATGGTAGGGGCGATGCCTTGTGCTCGCCCTGTGACGGGGCTGATTCGACTCACACTTTCATTCGCCAACAAAGTCCAGTAATCGTAGGTTGTCCAACGCTCGGTGGTGGCCGGTACGATCAGGCAGCGGTCTAGACCTCACGACATCCGAATGGATGAGTATGCATTCGAAATGAGGTTGCGCTGTCGGTAGGAAGTGCCGAGGTCTCACAAGCCATTCCCGACTATAGTAAGCAGTCATCCGTACAGAGTATGTTTGTCTGAAAGAAACCTATCCTCAAGGCAAGGTGATTGAGGGAGTTCCTTGCCTAGATACTTGGACATATCATGCTTTACATCCGTGGGCAGTCTTTGGTCTTACGAGCCATTCCCGACTATAGTAAGCAGTCATCCGTACAGAGTATGTTTGTCTGAAAGAAACCTATCCTCAAGGCAAAGTGATTGAGGGAGTTCCTTGCCTACTGTCAAAGTGAACGAGAAGGAGGTTCCATGTCTCTCAGCTCCTCGGTCTCCAAAGAGACCAAGACAGAATGGACGTCATTACTGGGGGGGGGTCGCGCAGCGGTTTGGTCTCAGTACCAACGCGCTAAGAGGGTCACTCCCGATGGACGACTTGTCATCCTTGCCCGTGCTCTTCGTACCTTTGGATATGGCTTTACCAGCGTGCTCCTGGGGGTTATGCTGACTAACACCGGAGTGTCGACCGTTCGCATTGGGCTTCTCCTTGGGGTTGCAGCCCTCGGCTCGATCACCTTCAGTATCGTGATGGGGATGTATGCAGATCGCATAGGACGCAAACGCTCGTTGGTGGTCTCCGCACTCCTGATGATGGGTACCGGATACGTCTTCGCCTTCACGCAGTGGTATCCCCTGCTCTTGATCGCCGCCTTTTGTGGGACTATTTCTCCTTCGACGAATGATAATACCCCGTTCAGTGGGATTGAACAAGCTGTTTTAGCTCAGTCCAGTCGTGCGAAACATCCTACCGCGCTCTTTGCCTTGTATAACCTGGCGGCCCAATTTGCTGGTGCGATCGGTGGTTTAGCTGTCGGGCTCCCTGAGGTACTCTCCCATGCTGGGATTGCAGCACCCGTCGGCATACGTTATCTCTTCATCCTGTATGGTTTGCTGGCAGGAAGTACGGGATTGCTCTTTCTCCGGCTCTCGCCTGCTGCAGAATTGCAGACACCAAAAGAGAAGACGTCTTCTGGTTCCTCCGGTACGGGAACATCGACACAAAAGTCGTGCCAGGTTCCACAACAGCGCAAAATTCGTGGCATTATCCTGAAACTGTCAAGCTTATTTGCCCTCGATGCCTTCGCCGGAGGCCTTGCCGTACAAACGATCCTGGCCATCTGGTTTCGCCTGCGTTTTGATGTCTCACTCGGATCCCTCGGCTTGCTCTTCTTCGGTGTGAATCTGCTGGCGGCACTCTCGTTTCTGGCGGCACCTCTGTTGACCAAGCGCTTTGGACTACTCAAGACGATGATTGTGCCTCATTTTGTCTCCAATGTCTTATTACTCTTGATCCCATTCATGCCTGCTTTCCCGTTGGCCGCTGCGTTTTTGTTGCTGCGCCAATCGCTTTCCAAATTGGATGTTCCCGCTCGTCAGTCCTATACGATGGCGCTGGTGTCTCCCGAAGAGCGGACCGCGGCTGCCAGTTGTACGACCGTCGCACGCAGCGTCGCCGTTTCTGCCAGTCCCCTGCTATCAGGCTTCATGCTCGGTGGTCCCCTGCTTGTGCTCGGGCTACCTATCCTTTTGGCAAGCTGCATCGGCATTGGCTACGATGCCACCATGTGGAGAGTATTCAGGCATGTCCCTCTCCACCAATCACTTAAGCGAGAGAGCAAGGATCCCTAAGTGAACCGAGTCTATTTCTTTTGAAGAAGAGAATGGACTACCAATGATGCGAAGGACGGAGACAGGAGAGGCCTGCCATGCTATAAACAGGCCTCACTGTTTGCCTCCACTCATCACGCACGAGAGGGAGAGTTTTCAAGTTGGAAAGGAACCTGGCCAAGCTTTGCCGGGTTTTGCCTTTGCAAAACAGCGATCAGTAATACGAGAATTCCACAGGTGCGCACAATATCTCCCATTTGATCAATTTGCTCCATACCAGGTCCAAAATACTTGGGGATAGCCATCCAATAGCCAATACTGATCAATAAAAAGGCCGCGCTCATCAGAAAGCTAAAGCGTGTCTCCTTGGTTGTAAAAGTGATCCAGTAATAGAAGAAGACGATCAAGCAGATCAAAGCACGGGAGCCACTCAAGAGCGTTTTTGTAACAGCAGGGTCAGGGAAATCTTTTGGGAGAACAGGTGTGAGCGAGAGCAGCAGCAAGAGCAGCAGGGAGGCGATGATATGCCAGCGGACGATCCTGCGCTGGTAGTCCTCTGTGCTGCGCAGAAGGCTCAGCAAGATAAAGAGGAAGCTGATGGTCTGAGCAATGTATTGGAACCACTTGACATTAAAGGTGATCGTGGTGACGTTATCTCCAATATAGCTGGCGATAGCCGTCAACGCGATCATACCCATGGACAATCCCAGGACGAGCAGGCGCGGGGTGCGCGCTTGAATGTAGAGGGAGAACGCACGCAAGGAGATGAACAGGGAGGCAATAAAGAGCGTTATCGAAAGGATATTCCCAATCAGATTATCATCCAAAGTTACAAGACACACTTGTTGATTCATGACACACAATCTCCTTTTTCGGGTTAGAATAGGGGTATCACTGCCCATTGAGGAACAACAAGCTGTCCGCTCGCTTCCCGTCTATGGTGTACAATTGAATGCGATGCTGAGTCAACAGGATCTGCAAAGCCCTGTGGACCTCTTTCATATTGAGGTGGGTGATGCTACAGAGTTCGTCTACAGTCTTCCGCCCATCGATGGCTGCATACAGATGGCGAGCCTGCTTATCTGAGATGATCACAGAGCCATCGAGCGGATTACTCGACCTCAGCAAATCCGGGTCCTCGCTCCGACGGGGGATGAGTTTCTGTCCAGCAAGCCTCTGCGGGCTTGCTCCTCCGTGGTGGAAGGTAGTAGGAGGGCGAAGGTATTCAGGCAACACGCCCCCAACCACTTGGACCAGCGCCTCTTCCGTGAATGGCTTCGGTAAGTACTGATCTGCTCCTTGGCGTAGGCCCCAATGCTGATCGGCCGGAGTGTTCTTGGTACTCACCAGAATAATGGGAAGGCGATGGTCAGGATCGCTAGCTCGGAGCCGACGGCATACTTCAAAACCGTTGATCCCTGGTAGTATCACGTCGAGGATCACACAATGCGGGCGTTCCTGAAGGGCCATCCTTACCCCTTCATGTCCATCAGAAGCATACGTCACCTGATACCCTACCTTCTCAAGGGCGAGGGCCATGAATTGACACGCACTTGCACTATCGTCAATAATAAGAACGGTGGTCGCATTTCCCATAAAGAGTACGGCCTTCTTTCACTCTATCTGCATACAACATTTTGCCAGCTCAAAAAAGCTGGAAGACACGTATTCCACTATTTTTGATCCACACATGTTCGGCTACAGCGCAATCACGCCCATCGCTTCAAGATCGTGCAAAACTTGCACAACAACCTCAACCGGTTGACACAATATGGCTGCAATCCTTTCGGCACTTCTCGTTCCATCGACTAATACGAAGACTTGCCTCTGTTTCCGCGATAAGGAAGGGAGCACCCTCTGTTCTCCTTGCCTGAGCCGTTGTGGAACCCACGGTGACGATGAAAGGACGGCCCGAGAGCCATTCCCGGCTTGTGGCAAGGCCTGTTGCGGCGTCGGCCCTTCCAGCGTCCACATGAGGGACGGCAGGCTTGTCAGCCAGTTGATCGCTCCCCCATCAGTGAACAGGCTGCGCCCATCTGCTTTATGCCAGACGTGGCAGACGGTCACTGATCCATCAGTAAAGGAGAGTTGCGCTTGCCAAAGTTTTTCAGAACCGTTCTCCTCAGTTTCTATATTGACCACCCAGCTTTTCCGCGTCTCCTTGAGTATCTGTACGAGTTCAGTAAAAGTACTCGTGTACACGCTACCTCCTTTCACGGCAAAAAGAATTCCACTGAAGATGAGCCTCAAGTGGAAACAAGCTAAATGCTTCCAGGGAAAAGTTGCGGAAAATGTCTTGTCTTCTTCCGCCTGGTATTAGGTGACCGCTCTGTTTCCCGCCGGATTTCCCCGCAGGTTCAACATGGAAGCAGTTAGCAACGTCGAGGGAGACAATCATTCCCTGCGTGGTTCGCCATGTTCGCTATCACTGCTATATATTAAAGATGACGGAGCCCATCCTACAAGAGAACAGAATGTGGCAGTTGCTTGCCAACTCTTCACAACTGGCAAGTCATGTGCAATCCTGTCAAAGTAAAAGTAACTCCCCCACTAAATGGTCATATGACAGAACTGTTAGACACTGCTCTAATCCCCTACAGTAGCCATCTACAGCGTAGAAAACAGCGCCCCTAGTATAGCAAACCATGCATCTACTTTATATTCTTCTATCTAAAGAACAGTACTTTTGGGTTGCTGAGAAGCATGCATGCATGATTTTGTATGGAAAACGAGGAGGCAGTGAAAAAAGGGACGGCGATCGTCTTGAAAAATGCGAATAGGCAGCAAGAGTGGCTGGCGGGAGGCAGGACCAGCCGGCAAACACAATGAGGCGCGACTCACCGGGCAACAGCAGGTTCCTCGACTTCGCTCTCAAGACCGTAGCCACTTTCGATCAGTTCTTTCAACCGCGTGCTGAAGCGTGTTGCCGGGGCGCCATCGATAATCGTGTGATTCACGCTCAGCGTCATGCAGAGATATTCGCGAATGGCTATCTGCCCGTCTACGACACCCGGTTTCTCTGCAATACCGCCCAGGGTGACATCGAGTGTGCGGTAAGAGATGGGGATACCCCAGCCGCCGCCTTTCCCAAACATGCCGACCGCCGATATGCCCACCGTCCCGCCGTATTTCTTTTGCGCCCGTGGAGAGGTGTCGCGCAACCACCAGAA
>JBGQJX010000279.1:0-5696 GCA_041499255.1 Ktedonobacteraceae bacterium
TCACATATTTCCCCGGAGTAAGGCTATTTCTATCAAAAACGGTGCGCGAGGACTGCTTGCTTCAGCTATGGAGGTGAAACGCGCCAGCCCGCAGGCGTCTTCGCTGGCTTGGTATTCTACACCGTATATGCTATCATGTAGGGAATGAAACAGCAACGAGCATATCAATACAGATGTTATCCAACCGATGAACAAGTAACAATACTTGCTCGTACCTTTGGCTGTGCTCGCTACGTTTACAATGTTGCTCTCCGCTTGCGTACCGATGCCTACTACAAGGACAAAAAGCGTATCGGCTATCACGAGACGTCGGCAGAGTTGACCAAACTCAAGCACCAACCTGAAACGGCATGGCTTGCTGAGGTTGCGAGTGTGCCTCTGCAACAGGCCTTGCGACATCTGGACAAAGCCTACCATAACTTCTTTGAAGGCCGTACCAGATATCCCACCTTCAAGAAAAAGCATGGAAACCAGGCAGTAAGCTACGTTGGTACGGCCTTCACACTCCTTCTAGCGCCGCCGCAGGCGACGCACAGGTAAGAGAGAGGCAATACGGGGTCATCGAATACGGAGTCATCGAAAAGCCGAGAAGGCGTCGAGCTTTCTCTGGACAACCGTTCTCTACTTCTGCTACAATTCCCCGTATGAGTATGCAAGCAGAGCGACCTAAAAGCGCCCGCGCGAAACGCCTGCCTCCCGGCCTCACGAACGATGTTGTACGGCCGAGCAAACAGTGGCCGGATACTGTACATGGCTTTCCACTATTACCAGACGAGCAGCCAGTCAGTACTGTGCGCGATAGCCTCTATGATTTGATTCCCTTTGGCCTCCGTGAAGAAAAGCTGATCGGTACGGCTGCTTTTCTGCGCTTGCAAAAGGTGAAGCAGCTCGGCTTTGTCTATCGTATCTGGCCAGGAGCTACGCATACGCGCTACGAACATAGTCTCGGCTGCTACCATCTCGCGGTCAGAGCCTTACGCGCCTTGCTGCAGCGAGGAGAAGACGGCGGACTTGCTGGTATCTCTATCAGCAGCGCGCAGACCCTTGTGGTGGCGGCCTTGCTGCACGATATCGGGCATTATCCTTTTTCTCATACCATCGAAGAGCTGGGCTACCCCATTGTGGTTCACGAAAAGGTAGGGCGCTCGATCATCGAAAACGACGAGATAGCCGCGATTCTTGAGCGGGATTATCACCTCTCACCTGAACGAGTAGCGGATTTTATTGATCCTCCCAAGTCGAAATCCCTGCCACCAGATGATGAACTGCTAAGCCACCTCTTGAGCGGCGCGCTCGATGTAGACAAACTCGATTACTTGCCGCGCGATGCTCGTGCTTGCAATGTTCCCTACGGTGGCGTCGATGTAGAGCGGCTGTTGGGGTCGCTCCGTATCCATCCCAATGTCAATGGGCAGCGCCGCATTGTCGTAACTCACAAGGGTATAAGTCCTCTGCACTCATTGCTCCATGCCAGGCAAGAAATGTTCGATAACATCTACTGGCATCACACCAACCGTGCTTTCCAGGTGATGTTGATGCGCGCAGTGCAGGAAGCGCTGTTATCAGGCGCACTTCAGCCCGCGCAACTGGTAGGGCTGGACGATGCATCCCTGCTCCTGCTGCTGGCTTCGGAACGTATGCCCGCGTGTTCTCGCGCCCTCGCGGCGGATTTGGAGCTAAGAAAACCCTACAAGGGAGTGGTGGAGATCAGTCGCATGGCGGGCCGCCTCTTCAATCGCCTGGATGCCCTGTTTTGGAACGCCAACCGTCGCCGGCACGTCGAGCAGTTGCTCGCCGCTGAACTGGCTCGCGTACTCGAAATGGAGTTCGCGGACTATGAGGTGCTCTTCGACATACCCAGGCCGGAGAAGTGGGAAATGGATGTGTGGGTTACCTTTGGCGCGCATCCTCCCATTGGTATGAACGAACTGGTCACATGGGTACAGGCGACCGGGTTGCAACCCGATGATCTCGCGCGCTATGAACAGCACCAGCGCAGGATACGTGTAGTGGTTCCTGAACGCCTGCGCGCACCTCTCCAGGCGCGTATTGATGACTTGCTGCTCCCCATGTTGGAAACCCTGGTGGAGATGGAATGATGGCTTACTTGCGGCGCTTCTCTTTGCGTTGATACATCAAGCGCACTGCTTTCTCATGGATGCGGCGCGCGGGCGCGAACTCTTGATTGTAGTGCAGTGCCCGTTCAGCCGCCTGGGCGGACTCGCGATAGCGCTCCAACCTGTACAAATTGTCCGCCTTGATCGTCCAGATGCGCTCGTCGTCGGGCACCAGTTCCAGGAAGCGATCAATCGCCTCGCTTGCCTCATCAAAACGCCCTAGAGCACGTAAGGCGCGTATATGGCTGTCCCAGACGAAGAGATTGGCGGAAGTAAGCTGTATGAGTTTGCTGGTGAGCGGCGGTATATCGTCGTACTCTTCAAGGGCGCGCAATGCCTGTACCATGAGAGAAAGGCAAAACGCGTCATCGGGCGCAAGCTCTAAAGCCTGCCGCATAAGCTCGGCAAGTTCATGCATGCGTCCAAAGCGGCGCAGGATGTCACCTTTTATCTGCAGGGCAAAGAGGAAATGGGGATCGCAGCTCAAGCTCTGATTCATCGCCGCAAGCGCGCCATTCAGGTTCTTCAGGTTATAGAGCGCCATACCCTTATTGGCCCAGGCGCGTGGATCTTTGGGATCGAGGTCGATGGCGCGAGTGGCGCTGCGCAAACCGTCCGGGAAACGCTCCTGTATAATCTGTTGTCCGCTGCGGTTGATCCATGCCAGTGGCAGGTTGGTATCGAGCAACAGGGCCTGGTCATTTGCGATGGTCGCCTCGGATATGCGCTCCAGCTTTTGTAAAGCGCGCGCCTTCAGCGCGAGCGCCTCTGCCGAACTGGGGTCCAGTTCACATATTTGCTGGGCGGTTTGCAGCATATCCTGGAAGTGTTCCTGCTTATCCTGTGCTCTGGCCTGGATAAGCAACTTATCTACGTCTTCACTGAGCATTATCCCTGCGTCCTCTATGTCCAATCGCTGTGACCTCCTGACCTCTGATTAGAGGTCTATTATCTCACTATTGTGTACGATGGGCAAGGCCTAATTCAATGAGATACCCTGGACATATCACTTATAATTTGGGTAAACTAAAGAAAAAGTTGCTAAGAAAAACACCCTTATAACAACATATTATCTACTGCCTTGCTTATTTCATATTTCTAAGGAGAACGAGTGGCCATGACTGATGGTCTAAAAGTGGTTAGTTCATTTCAATTTTCTCCGGAGTCGCAGAAGATATTGCGCGAAGCCGCGAACGCAGACGTGGTATGCCTCGCACGTGCGGAAGAATTTCAGACCCATTTGCGCGAAGCTGAAATCGTTTGTTCTTATTGGATGCCAGTTCATTGGCGTGAGCTGGCACCTCATTTGCGCTGGCTGCAATGCGCCAGCGCCGGTGTCGACGGACTACGACCGACAGGGGTGCTTGACAGTGATAGCGGGGTGATCATCACTACTGCGACAGGTATCCATGCAAACATCATTAGTGAATATGTATTCGGCAGCATGTTAATGTTCAACCGTAGCTGGCCGGAGATGGTACGTCTCCAGGACCGCCATATCTGGCCGCGCAGCGCGCAATGGTATCATTTGAGTGGACGCGAGCTGGCAGACCGGACGTTGGCAGTTATCGGCCTGGGGCATATTGGGCGTCGCGTTGCCCAATTGGGACGCGCTTTTGGCATGCGAGTGATCGCGACTCGCCGTTCGGTCGGCGAAGGAGAGCAAGATCCCGACGTGGATCAGCTCTATCCCATGGAACAGTTGCACGATGTGCTTCGCGAGAGCGATTATATTGTGTTGGCGCTACCACTGACTCCCGAGACGAATCACCTGATTGGTGAGGCTGAATTACGGGTGATGCGCCCTCATGCCTATCTGGTGAACGTGGCACGTGGCCGCGTGATCGATGAAGCGGCACTTATTCGCGCTCTCCAGGAGCGATGGATTGCGGGTGCGGGACTCGATGTCACAACGAAGGAACCGCTGCCAGCCGACAGCCCTTTGTTTGCCATGTCGAATGTTATTCTAACTCCGCATATTTCAGGTGTAAGTGTGCATTATGATGAGCGGCTCACCCGGCTTTTCGCGGATAATTTGCGGCGTTATCGCCTGGGCCAGCCACTGCATAACCAGTATGATCCCCAGCGTGGGTATTAGTGAGGTGTTACGATGAGTACAGAACTAGGTCCTTTAGAGATACTCGGTGCGGCAGCCGTGGGCCAGCCTGGCCAGCGCCGTTTCTGTCTGTATGTACAGAGTAGACATGGCTCTGCTGTCATCTGGATGGAGAAGGAACAACTCAACCGCCTTTCTCTTACATTAGATCAAGTGCTGGCACAGTTGACCGAGGGACAGGTATTACGCATGGAAGCACAGGCTGGCGAGCGACCGGTTTCGGCAGGGCTACCGGCAGATTTTCTCAATGCTCCTGAATATGACTACCGGGCGTCGCAGATGGGTCTCACATATGATGAGCGCAATGAAATGTTCAATTTCACCATTACGCCGGTAGAGATCGTCATGGAGGTGGGCGTAGAGGAACCGACGGTGCTTATTCGTGAGGATGATGCCATATCTTTCCTTTTTACACAGAAACAGGCCCAGCAACTGGCTAGCGCTATTACCGCTCTCATGTCAGCCGGCCGCCCTGTCTGCCCCCTTTGCGGTGCTCCTCTCGATGGGGGGCCGCATGCTTGTGTCAAGCAGAATGGCCACCAGGAAATTGTGCAGGTCGTGGAAGAGGACGACGAAGAATAAATAAGCAGGGACACAGCATTGTGCCCCTGCTTATTGTTAAAGTATTACCTGGGTTGCGTAGTGTCTTTCGTTATGCTCCTATAGCCATCTATTCAATGCATAGGTATTTGTTGGCCTTTTGCAAATAACTTTCTTCATTTGCTTCAATCATAAGCTTGTGAAGGACAACGACATCTGCATCGGGCAAACATTCAACTGGTTGTACACAAAGGCGCATGACCGCTCGGCCATTTTCGATTACCTGAATATAGCCCCTTGTACGTGGCACACGGTACACACGCTGAGGTTCGGTAGGGCTTGGAATCTCAAGATAGCCTCGCCATACAAGCTGGCGAAATTGCTCTGGTGTGAGCGTATCGCGTAAAAGATCAGCTGCTCGTCGTTCTGCACGCGACCATCCCTTTAAGTATGGTTGTAGTATCAGCCATACTATTGGTGAGATGACAAGAGGAGCAACGACAATCCAACCCAGGGTAGCTAACACCTGAGTGATGAAGCTCATCCGCCAACGACTCGCGGGACCATGACAATTTGCTCGGCAGTGGGGTCAAACTGCTCGATGCGCTGTGTCGGTTTCCCAGGTTCAACGCGGAATGCAGTCGCACCTTTTGCACGCTCCTGGGTAAAGATACGTTCGGCTTCGCGAATAGCGGCAGTAGCTTCTGGGTCGCCCGCCAGAACTTTCTGCCCGTCCCAGGTGACACGGTCATCTCCGCGCCTTGACATCACCCGTAACATTCCCACAGTCGTTCCTCCTTCGTAGATTACGCCGTTCTTGTTGGCAACGTTCAACAATCATTGTATGGGCTTTTCTCGCGCTCCCGCGGTTGCCCGTTCACACAAAAAACGAACTACGTGATACAGAGAACACACACTACAGA
>JBGQJX010000280.1:0-5693 GCA_041499255.1 Ktedonobacteraceae bacterium
AGCAGTGCTGAAAGCCAGCAGCCCGTGATTTGCCAGCAGCACCGCGGGAACCGTTGGATGCTTTTCAAGCTGCTCCACAATATGTGTGACGGACTCCCGCGACCCACGCGGCGCCCAATCAGCCACGGGGATATCCTCGGTAAAACCGAAACGCAGGAACGCTTCATACACACACGGCAAAGGGGTATGCGCCAGCGCAAAACTCGTCACGCGCGGGGAGTGAGTATGAATGACAGCATGAACGTCATCGCGCGCGCGGTAAATACATGAATGCATACCAATAATTTCGCGCGCGGCCGGATCCATTATCCCTTCTACCACCTCACCATCATAGGTCACTACCGCCAGTTGCTCGGACTTCAGGTGGGTGATATGACCTGTCGAAGTCAACAGCATACGATCTGCTTCAGGCAATCTGACGCTCATATTGCCGTGCCCGCTGTGTGACATGACGCCCGCCTGATAGAGCAGGTGCGCAGCCTGTACAAGCTGTTCTCTCAATTTGCCGTAGCTCATATTCGTCATCGGTTCCTCGCAATTCCAATGGTGTAGCTTGTGACTATCCTGCCACTATTATACACAACTCACGCTGAGCTTGTGTGCCACCGTCACTGGCTCTATAATAGCCAGAAGTGCTATACCTTGAGCAACGCTCTGAATTGGACGGCTCGTACCAGCAACACTATGCCATAGATGAAAGCGAACACGCCGATTAACCAGACAAACGCCAGGAGGCTGGCCACCGGGATGCGAAACATCACGATACCCAGGATTATCGAGATAGCGCCACTCAGTAACAGGGCCCACTCCCGGCCAGCGACTGTGAGCACGAAGAAAGCAGCAATTACTTCGATGACTCCTGTGATAATTGCCCAGGCAGCGATGAGGTAGATCAGCGCTATGGCAGTGAATAGGGGCGATAAGAAAACTATAATTCCAAGAATGATACCTATGATTCCGCCTAACAGAATCAACCACCAGCGTGTATAGACGTTTCGCTCCTGGAAAGCCAGTACTACCCCCATGATGCCATCGATCAGAATATACGCGCCAAACAGGTAAACCAGTAACACAGCAGTCCAGACAGGCCACACAAAGGCCACAATGCCGAACAGCAGCGCAAAAATTCCACGCAGCAACACCAGCCACCAATAGGTTCGTGCAATTTCTCTCGTAGTAACTACGCCCATGTTGCAACTCCTTTATTTCGTAATACACTGATGTACAAGCGTGAAGATAGCGTTCTATCCTCGCAACTTCATATAAGCCAGTCGCAGACCTTCTAATGCTAAAAATTGATCGACATGCTGAATTTCCGGAATAATTGGCGCCATTAACGGGCTGAGACCACCGTGGGCGATAACTTTCACCTCGCTTTCGTCGGTAACGCCCGGTATCTCCTTGCGCAGGCGGCTGATCAATCCCTGCACTAACCCGACATGCCCATAGATGATGCCGGATTGCATATTATCAATGGTATTTTTGCCTAACGCTGCACGCGGCGGCGTCAGGTCTACGAGGAAAAGTCGCGAAGCCGCGCTGCTCAGCGCCTCGGCTGAGATCATCAAACCAGGCGCAATAGCTCCCCCCAGGAAGTCTCCCTCAGCCGAAATAACATCGAAGGTGGTGGCTGTGCTAAAAGCAATAATGATCGCAGGCCCGCCATACAGGTGATAGGCCGCCAACGATATGACAATGCGATCAGAGCCAAGCTCCCAGGGATTATCAATGAGCAATTTAACGCCAAGGTCCAGTGTATGGTCTACAACCAGGGCTTCTTTGCCACAATAGCGCTGCGCCAATTCTTGAAAGACGGGGGTGAGCGGCGGAACGACACTTGACACGATAATGTCGTGAATATCGGTCAACCGGTGGCCAACGTGTCGCGCAAGGTCACTCAGCACCATAGCGTATTCGTCGGTCGTGCGCTGGCGAACAGTTGAGACCACCCAGTGATGATGTAGGGTTTCGCCGTTATAGAGGCCAAATTTGATGTTTGTATTACTGATATCGATGGCAAGTAACATAGAAGCTCTCTTTTCCCTCGGATGTCACCAGTGCTGCCAAAAATTCTCCCCTTTTATGCGTTAGGCGATGCTCTGCGCACCGGCAGCATATTGCTTGAGGAGGGCAGCGATCATAAATGGATCACCATGCGATTTATCATCGACAACCAGCACCTCTTTCTCGGTACGGCTATCGACGAAGGCAAGCGTGGTGGGAGTGCGCATTCGTTTCAGCCTCCAACGCATTCCAGAAGAGGTCATTCCTCGTCCAGCGAAGAGACTGAACACATTCTCCCCCATATTTGGATGCTGCCTGTTTTCAACGTTCCTTGTTGAGCGATCAGGTGGTGGCGCGCCGCGCGCCGTCACATGTCGCACATACATCAAGGGAACATTGATGATCTTTTCCCCTTCCTGTTTGACAAACGTGTCTCGAGTAATCACAATCACGTGTTTATCTGCCTGCATTAAACGACGCGTATCGAGGAAAAGAGACCAGAGACTTCCAAGGCCAACGAAGAGGAAAAAACCCAGGAATATCGTGGTGATCAGAGCAGGTATGATTCCAAATTGATAATTATGGGGAATGGTAGTGGCCGCCATGATCGCAAACAGTCCGAAACCAAGCAAAATGCCGGTAGCCCACCCCAGCATGCCTACAATAACATTGCTACGAGAAAGTGGCAAGACAACCCAGCCACGGGACGCTGTAGAGCTTGCCCTGGCCTCTTCTAGTATCTCAGATGACTCCATCGCAGTATTCTCCTCATGAATCTGGCACCACTGAAAAAAGTAGCATGGTTCCTTTTGCCACATTATACCAAAGTTATACGTCTTCCGTGCAAAAAGATTCTCAACAGCATGGCAGCCAGGAAGCCTCGCGAATACTCTATGGCTAACATAGCAGAATCGACTGTGGTACAATACAACAGGCTTTTCAATGCTCACAATTTTTTGTAGGGATCGTTATGGATGATCGGATACGAGCAACAGCTGTAGCCGCAGCACACAATCTACTGGAACGATATAGGGCAGAGCATCCGGAATGGACAGACGATACAACACCGCTAGATGATCTCGTATCCTGGCTTGGCCTGCACATCGAGACGTTTCACCCGGAAGACTATCCACAGGGTACCTTCGGTTTTCTGGAACCAGGCGAAAACCTGATCTGGCTCTGTCGCACGCTCTCCGCATCACTGCGCCGCTTTACCCTGGCCCACGAGTTAGGCCACGCCATTCTGCACAGTGACAACAATCACGCGCAGCACCTGCTCCAGAGGAGCAGTAGAGAGACAACACCTCCCCTTCCCTTACAGCACCTGCCAGAGCCCCAGCCTGAAGACCTGTGCCAGCGTCCTGACGTGCAGGAAGAAGTGACAGAGCAGGGCAACCAGGAGTTGCTACAGGAAGTACTGGGAATCGGCCAATCGTATGATCCTCGCGGCGAACGCGAACTGGCAGCCAATATCTTTGCCGCCGAACTACTTATGCCTCTTGAACGCGTACGAGCGCTCTACCTGCACGAACGCGTTACACCCGGCACACTCTCCGGCATCTTCGAGGTTTCTGGCGCCGCGATGCTCAATCGGCTGGTCGGATTGGCGACTGAGCCTCGTGCATACGCTCCAGGGCAACCGCAGGACACAGGGCGACAAGAGCCAGGGCGACCACAAGGGTCGCCCCTACCATGGACGGATACCTCCGAAACACGGTTGGTCTCGAATGAGACGAGAGCCATTGCGAAAAAACATTACGATGAGTTCCAGCAGGCGGCCATAGAAGCTTCCACCCCCGCGCTGATTGTCGCGGGACCGGGAAGTGGCAAAACCAGCACGTTGATCGGGCGCACAGAATACTTGATCAATGAGCTCCAGGTGGCGCCGGAGCATATTCTGGCCCTGACCTTTTCGCGCAAAGCGGCTCAGGAGATGCAGGAACGGCTGGAACAGGTTCTGCACCAGGTAGATGAGGCACCCGCGGTCAAGGTTCCCACGGTTAGCACGTTCCATGCCTTCTGCGCCGAAATGCTGCGCACCCATGGCGAGCGCGTGGGACTGCGGCCAGATTTTGCCTTGATCGATGACACGGAGGGCTATTTCCTGCTGCGCCAGTTGGCCGGAGCGATGCGGCTCTATCATTATCGCAACTTGCAATCCCCGGCCTATTATTTCCCGGATATCTTGAAAGCTATCTCGCGCGCCAAAGACGAGCTGGTTTCACCAGAGCAGTATCGACAACTGGCCCGGCGCATGCTGGAAACTGCCTCCGATGAAGAGGCTATCCTGGATGCGAAGAAGGCCCTGGAGGTCGCCGCCATTTACGCGCTGTACGAGGAAGAGCTCCTCCGGCGCGGCGATACCGACTTTGGCGGTCTCATCATGCTGGCGGTCACACTGCTGCGTGACTGCCCAGAGGTTCTCGAACAGCAACAGCAGCGCTTTCAGCACATCCTTGTAGACGAGTTTCAAGATATCAACCGGGCGAGCGGCGTGCTTTTGCGCTTGCTGGCCGGCGATAAGCGGAATGTGTGGGTTGTCGGAGACGCTAATCAATGTCAACCAACAGGAACAATGATACGTTTACCAGATGGCTCTGAATGCCCCATTGAGCAATTACAACCAAATAGCGAAGTTGTAGCATATGACCGAGATTCAACAATGTTTGTCAAAAAAGGCAAATTAACTGACGTTGCTGTTAGGCAGTATGATGGCTTACTTTATACAGTCAAAGCAGGAAGCAAACAAACAAAATGTACAGAATCTCATAAATGGCTTGTGCGTTGGACGAGTAACGGATATGACGCATGGATAACATATCTTATGCGTCAAGGAAATCGCTATCGTATAGGTCAAACACGTATGTTTCTCAAGCCAGGTGTAGGTAATAAAAATAGTACCAGTGATTTTGGCTTAGCATCACGTGCTCGTCAAGAAAAAGCAGATGCAGCCTGGGTGCTCAATATTCATGATAATCTTGCTGATGCTCTAGTCGATGAGCAAATTATCGCGGCTAAATATGGCCTACCGGAAGTAGTTTTCTCCCAGTCTTACGGCACCAAATGTTTTACTCAAGAAATGATCGACAACATTTATAATGCTTTACCCTCTCTGGGGGAAAGGGCTCGACATTGCTTAGAAGATCACGGGCGCAAATTAGAATATCCACTCTACTTACGAGAAGGAATGAATGGAGTTGAGAATGGAGGAAGGCAGAGACAAGGACGCTCTACCGTTTTCGAGACACAAGCATGTAATCTCATTTCTGGTTTCATGGCTATTCCAGTTGCACCTACACATATTCATAGCAAGCGAGATCATAGCATGAGACGTGTAGTAGCAGAATCTTGGCAACCAATCGAAGTTACCTGCACACTATTTTCAGGTCCGGTATACTCACTGAATGTTGCGAAATATCATAAATACGTAGCTGATGGACTTGTAACATGTAATAGCATTTACGGCTTCCGTGGGGCTTCGCCCGCCAATATCGCCAATTTTCAGCAGGACTTCCCTGACGCGGTGGTACTGCCGCTGAGCCGCAATTATCGTTCCCGCCCGGATATAGTACACCTGGCGGAATCATTCCGCTGGCAGCAACTGGAACTGAACTTCTCCCCGGACACAGAGCCGGGTGCAACCACCACTGAAGCTTCACATACTTCTCCCCGGCGGGATGTGCAAACGG
>JBGQJX010000281.1:0-5693 GCA_041499255.1 Ktedonobacteraceae bacterium
CAACCTGCCCCAGGCATTGCGCCAGCAGTTGGCGGAAGAGGCCGCTATCGGGCCAATGGTCGTGCGCAGTGAACTGCACTCCAAAGATGATCGCACGCGCAAAATCCTGCTCGAACTGGCCGATGGCAAGCTAATCGAGTCGGTGCTGATGCTATATCCGCCACTTGGTGAGAGCAGCCCACGAGCTACTGTCTGCATCTCAACTCAGGCGGGCTGCGCCTTCGGCTGTACGTTCTGCGCCACAGGGCAGATGGGCTTTGACCGGCATTTGAGCGTGGGAGAGATTGTCGCGCAGGTACTCTACTTTGCGCGGGAACTGCGCTCAGCACCCTGGACGGCTGCGGGTCTTCCTGGGAGTGCGCCCATTGATCATATTACCAACATTGTGTTGATGGGTATGGGCGAACCGCTGCACAATTACGATAATGTCTTGCAGGCGCTGCGCATCCTGAATAGTGCCGAGGGATTCAACCTGGGTGCGCGACATATGACCGTCTCGACCGTTGGGCTGGTGCCTGCTATCCGCAAGCTCAGCCAGGAGGCACTGCAGGTCAATCTCGCCATCTCCCTCCACGCTCCAACCGACGAACTGCGCAGCCGAACCATGCCTGTCAATCGCAAATACCCGTTGCGAGAACTACTGGCCGCATGCCAGGACTATATCGCGGCCACGAAGCGGCAGGTAACTTTCGAGTATGTGCTGCTGGCGGGAGTGAACGACACAGCTGAATATGCTCATCTCCTTGGGGAGTTACTGGCCCCGTTAAAGCAGTTTGCCCATGTGAATTGCATCCCGGTCAATGCCACCTCGGCAAGTTATAAGGCGCCAGGGCCAGAGGCCATACGCGCTTTCCGCGAGATCCTTTTCGAGCATGGCGTGAGCAATAGTGTACGCGCAGAGCGCGGCGATGATATCGCCGCCGCCTGTGGACAGTTGCGAACGCGCTTTGAGAAAACAAGACAGCAATAAAGTAGGGCCGAGCAGTGCGCACTGCTCGGCCCTACTTTATTGCTGTCTTGTTACTGGCTTTTCGGCAATTTATTCATTGTGCGCATACAGCGAGTACAGATATTAATGGTGCGCGGAGTACCGTTCACCATCATATGACGGCGCTGTACATTGAGTACAAAGCGACGGCGTGTGCGCCGCTGCGAGAAACTCACGTTATTGCCATGCATTGGCTTGCGCTCACAAACATCACAACGACCTGACGACATATATATCATTCCTTCCTGATTTGATCAAATTCAGAAGATTCTCTCATCTTAATAGCATTTTAGAGGCGAAGCTACTGGTATGGCAACGCCATGCGAGTATAGCACAAAACTACTTGTTTTGGCAAGATCGAAGTGATATACTGGCAAAAGAGTATCAGTCAGCAATGAAAAGCCATTACTGTGACAATGTTATGCGAGTATAGCATGGTGTTGCTTGTGCTGGCAAGAGTATAAAGACTATACAGAGAGAAGATATGCATATGTCAAAAGCATCTGCTATCCAGCCACAATACGGTTCTCGACCCCTTGGGAAAATAGAAGTCTTGCCCAACGCCATCCATACAATTGCAAAAAAGGCCACCAGCGAATGCTACGGGGTCGTCGGCATCACCGCTCCTCGCCTACATCATGGGCAAGCCGTACTACTCAAGCCCGAAATGAGCAACCAGGGCATACAGGTCCGTGTCGTCAATGACCATATCATTGTTGAGGTCTACGTGGCGCTTGAATATGGGCTGCGGATGTCAGAAATCGCGCAAAACATCATGAGCAGCGTCAAGTTCTCTATCGAGAAGATGCTCGGTGTGCCGGTAGCACAGGTTAACGTCAATGTCCAGGGGCTAGGCCACGGCCCAACTCCCCAGGGCCAAAAATAAACAAGTATTTGTAGGGAGCCGTTTGTGGCTGCCCCGGGAGTCATAATGCAGGAACAGTCACCTCGCACAGTACACACACAACGTCCCCGGCGAATCAGCGTTTTTGATGGACAGGATCTCAAGAAAGCTCTCTTCGCGGGCACGGCATGGTTAGAAGAACATCGCGAGGCTATCAACGCGCTCAATGTCTTTCCGGTACCCGACGGTGATACCGGTTCTAATATGTCAGCCACCATGCAGGCAGCCATGCGCGGCATTGCCGAGAGTAACGAAACCTCGGCAGGAATCATCGCAGCGAAGCTGGCTCACGGAGCGTTAATGGGCGCGCGCGGCAACTCGGGCGTCATTCTCTCGCAGACGTTGCGCGGCCTGGCGCAGGGATTAGAAAATAAAAAGACATTTGCTGCTCCCGATCTCGCCGCCGCCCTCGAAGAAGCAACACGCCTTGCCTACCGGGCTGTGCTCAAGCCCGTGGAAGGTACGATTCTAACCGTGGTGCGCGAAAGTGCTGAGGCCGCCAGGGTAAGCGCGGATCATGGTGATGATCTTGTTGGACTGATGCAAGTGGTGGTTACCGCTGCCCGGCAATCGGTCGTCCGCACACCCGATCTCCTGCCCACCCTCAAACAGGCAGGTGTGGTCGATTCTGGCGGGCAGGGATTCTGCACCATCCTGGAAGGAATCTGGCGCTATATTCGTGGCGAAGCGGTACACTTAGAGGCGGCAGCAGCGCTCCGGCACGAAATAGCTGCGGAAGCTCACGTTAAAAAGGGGCGGGTAAGCATCGAGGAAGAATTTGGCTACGAGGTCGTTTTCCTGCTGCGGGGTGAAAAGCTGGATGTTGATAGCATTCGACAGGCGATCATCGACATGGGTGGCGTTTCGACGGTCGTGGCAGGCGATGAGAAGATGCTCAAAGTGCATACCCATGTTCCCTGGCCTGGCAAAGTCCTTGACTATGGGATAAGCCTGGGCAGCCTGTTAGACATCAATATTGAAAATCTACAGGAACAAAGCCTCACCTACGCGGCGGAGAGTGAAGCGGAACATGCCGCCGGCGAGGAAGAGGAAGTCTATGAGACAAGCCCGCTCATCCACGATCTCGCCACTATCGCCGTAGTCTCTGGCGCGGGCTTTGAAAAAGTCTTCCAGGGTCTGGGAGTACATGCTATTGTCCCAGGTGGGCAGACAATGAACCCCAGTACCGAGGAATTATTGGAGGCGGTCAATTCAGTAGCAGAGCAGAAAGTGATCATCCTGCCCAATAATAGCAATGTCATTTTAAGCGCCCGTCAGGTTACCAGCTTGACAGATAAAGAGGTGTATATCGTCCCGACCGCTACGATGCCCCAGGGTATCGCCGCGCTGCTAGCTTGCAATTACGAGGCCGATTTTGCCACCAATTGCCAGATGATGACCAAGGCCGCCAATAACACGCAAACGGCTGAAATAACCACCGCTGTACGCACGGTGCAAATTGGAGGCGTCCATGTACGCGAAGGTGATTTCATCGGCCTGATCAATGGCAATCTCACCATCGCAGGACAAAACATCGAAGATGTTATCCGTGACATGCTTCAACACATGCATATCGACCGCTACGAGATTCTGACGCTCTACTACGGGGAAGATGTCACAGCACAAGAGGCACAGGAAACGGCGAAGCGTATTAAAGCACAATATTCGCATATTGAGATAGAGGTTATCGACGGTGGTCAGCCCTATTACGCCTACATCCTCTCGGCAGAATGAAAATCTCGACTTCTTAGAGAGAGCATAGTATACTATCTCCATTAAGCTGGGGCACCACGGAGTGTCAGATGGAGTTAAGACATGGTTGTTCGCATCCTCACCGATAGTACTTGCGATATCCCACTAGAGCAAGCAAAGGCCCTTGGCATCACAATTGTACCGCTGACAGTTTTTTTTGGCGACGAAGCCTTTCTGGATGGCGTGGAACTGGATAACGCAGGCTTTTATAGTAGACTCCAGACTAACAAAGTATCGCCGCGCACCTCTCAGCCTCCCCCCGCTGCCTTTGAAGAGGCATATAGGCGACTGATCAATGAGGGAGCAGACGGTATCCTTTCCGTTCATGTCTCCTCAAAACTCAGCGGTACCTATCAATCCGCCTGTAGCGGTTGGGATGCGCTGCCTGATGAAATGAAGAAGATTCCCGTCGAGCTAGTCGATTCAGGCATAGTCAGCCTGGGTATAGGTCTACCCGTCCTGCAGGCTGCTAAGGAAGCACAGCAGGGTTTGAGCCTGGCAGAGTTGAAGGCGCGCCTCCTCGACCGTATCGCTCGCGGGAAAATCTTATTCGTCCTGGACACCCTGGAATACTTGAAGCGTGGGGGACGCGTAGGCGGGGCAAAAGCGCTGCTCGGCAACATATTGAGCGTCAAGCCTATCCTCTCCTTTAGGAGCGGGGAGATCGTTGCCGTCGAACAACCCCGCACGCGCAGCAAAGCGTATGCGCGCATTGCACAGCTGGTCGACGAATTAGGCCCAGTGGAAGAGATGGCCGTCATCGAGTCAGATGACGAAGTTGGTCAACAACTCGTACAGTCACTGAAGACAGTCTACCAGGGCGAGATACCCACATACAAACTTGGAGCTGTACTGGGCGCTTACGCTGGTCCCGGCACAGCAGGCGTTATGCTCATTACCGCGCGCAAAGACAGTTAACACAGAAAAGAGGTTCTTATGGCACAGAACTACGTCGTCCCCAATATCTACCAGGACATCAGTAATCAGTCGCAGGGGTACTTTGCTTTTCGCTTCACCTGCCAGGAGTGCTATTGGTCCGTAGACACGACGCCTATCCGCTCTAGCGTCAGCACAGCAACAAATATCATGGATATCGGGGTAGGCATGCTGGGCGGATTTTGGGGGCGCGCGGCACAAGCCGGGGAGCAGATATATGGTTCTCAATGGCATAAAGAGCAGGCCGTTGCCCTGCAAAAATCCTGGGCTGAAATTCAGCATGATTTTCATCTCTGCCCCAAATGTCACCACACCGTCTGTATGCGCTGTTTCAATGTACAACTGAACCTTTGCACTGGCAGTGGCTGCGCACCCGACTTGCGCGCCGATGGCGCACAATTTCAACATGGTATGAATATCGACGCCCAGCGCCAACAGATCGAGCAGAACTACCGGGCGCCGCAATTTAATGTCAATGCCATCCCCTCAGCCGTTACACCAGATTTGATCGCTCCTCTTGCACAAGGGCAACTGCCAGGGCCACCACAACAGCCACTGACTCCGGCAGCTATCGCAGGCTTTAACACACCCGGCTTTCCCCAGGCGGTGATGTGTCCCACCTGCCGCCGCATGGGGCCGCCGGGAAAATTTTGCCAGGATTGTGGTTCAAAGCTGCCGCTGCCCAACCTGTTCTGCCCACAATGTTCTTCACCGTTAGAAAGTGGCGCTCGTTTCTGCCCGGAATGCGGCACAAAACTCCTGCCGTCCACATAAGGTTCAGCGACACTTTCACAAGTTTTTCATTTGTTGCTGGAGGCGCTCCTGAGGCACATCCACAGCAATAAATGAAAAACGCTCCCTGGGCCGAACCCTATTGATAACCATTGACTATCAGGAAAGTCTCACGTACAATAGTAGTATTGAATGAGAGATACTTGTGTCGGCTCATCATTCTTGTCCCTGGGTTGTAGTTGAGGCGGTCTGTCAGAACGAAACGTATCTATCTGTAGTGTGTGTTCTCTGTATCACGTAGTTCGTTTTTTGTGTGAATGGGCAACCGCGGGAGCGCGAGAAAAGCCCATACAATGATTGTTGAACGTTGCCAACAAGAAC
>JBGQJX010000282.1:0-5692 GCA_041499255.1 Ktedonobacteraceae bacterium
ACCACTGTGCGTGTCAGTATGGACGTGGCACTTACGGCGGAGGTGGCGTTCGATGTAATCATCGAGGAGCTTGCCACCGCTCTTGCCCGGGGAGGGATGGGCTTTGAGGCGGGGACGAACGGACGCGTGACCGAGGGTGAACTGGAGGTGGGCCGCGTCGTCTCCTGGAAACCCGGCGAGCTGATCCGGCTCCGGTGGCAGCAGGCCAACTGGAATAGCGGGGAGTTGACGGAGGTCGAGATGCGGTTTGAGCCGGTCGGTGGCGGCGCGCGGGTAACTCTGGAGCATCGCGGGTGGGGTGGCCTGGTCGGCGACCCCGGCGAACTGGCAGGCTGGTTCGCCAGTCAGGTGGCCGCGCCGCTCCTGCAGGCGATGGCACCCGTAGGGCTGGGGAATTGGCTGACCGACCGGCGCGCTCGCCGCCCATCAGGCGCGCAGGCACGCGCCGTTTACCGCGACCCGCTCTACCACTATCCCAACTTCTACGTGATCTATCAGGAACTCGCCTTGACTCCCGGCGATTATCTCGTTGAGGTAGGCTGCGGAGGAGGCGCGTTCCTGAAGGAGGCACTCAAGAGTGGGTGCCGCGCGGCAGCAGTTGATCACAGTCTGGACATGGTGCGGCTCGCACAGGAGGAAAATCACGACGCGGTGGCGGAGGGTCGGCTAGAGGTTCAACAAGCCAGCGCCGACCACTTACCATTTCCCAACGCAACATTTACCTGCGCGGTGATGACGGGTGTCCTGGGATTCCTGCCTGACCCGGTTGGGGCCTTGCGGGAAATCTGGCGGGTGCTCGGTGAAGGCGGTCGGCTCGTCGTGCTGGGATCTCCCTCCGAATGGCGAGGAACGCCGGCTGCTCCCGAACCGATGGCCTCACAATTGCGCTTCTACGATGACGACGAACTCAGGCAATTGGCCCTTGAGGCTGGCTTTGACGAAGTGAAAGTGGTGCGGCGGGACCTTGAGCCGTTCGCGCGACAGGTAGGCGTGCCGCAGGAGCATCTCGCGCTCTTCGCGGGACCTGGGGCGCCGTTCCTGCTTGCTCGGAAAGGCTGATCTGTGCTCATCTCCATAAACCGCTTGTGTTGTGAGCCTACCACCTGTCAACATTGTAACTAACGGGGCTTAGGTCATGAACCCCCGCATACATGAACGGGGCTTCCAGAAAGGACGTTCTGTGAAATGTAAGTCACACAATCTTTGTGAAATGAAGGACAGGGAGAAGGTCTCACTTCCTAAGAATCGTTGTCCTCTCCTCGGAGAAAGCCTTGCGAGAGTCCCCACTGCTCCGCCTGTTGCAGGAACATTTTTGTTGCAGGGGACATCGTTTCACGTGAGGGAACCGCTAATGCCAGATGTCTCCATGCAGTGGGCCGAAGACGGAGCGTTCTGATCCCTGTGGGAAGCTGAGACGGAAGGGACATTTCAGGGATGATAGTGATCCCCATCCCTTCCTGAACCATCGCCAGAACAGTAGAAATCTCTCGAACCCCCAACTGAATCTGAGGCACAACCTTCGCTTTCCGAAACAGCTCTTTAATGAGTGGCCCACATCCTCCTGTGCACAGGATAAATGGTTCTTGTGTCAGGAGTTCAAGACGTATCGACGATTTTTTTGTCAGTGGATGAGTCTCGGGAACAACCACAAGGAATTCATCGCGCGCAATCGGAATGACATCTACGCCTTCTGTTGGGAGTGTCACCACGCCGATATCGACCATGCAAGCTTCAATCCAAGCTCGTACCTCTTGATCCGTGCCTTCTAGCAGAACAATTTCAATCTTGGGATAGCGTTGCCGAAATGCCCGAAGCGCTCCTGGCAGGAAGCGAGCCGAGATGCTCGGAAAGCTCCCAAGGCGAAGCTTCCCTGCTTCCAAACCTCGTGCTGCTGCTGCCTCCTGTCGGATGGATTCGGCTCGTGCAAGCATCTCTCGTGCCTGGAGAATGACTCGTTGTCCCACATCAGTGAGCGAGAGTCCTGCTCGATCACGCTGTAACAAGGTGACTCCTAATTCGGTTTCTAAGCTGGCAATGGCATGGCTCACTGCAGATTGGGTCATTCCAAGCACCTCGCTTGCCGTGGTGAAACTTCCCATCTCGATGACCACGACAAAAGCCTGAAGTTGTGCTAGTGTCATATGAGCATTTCCTCATGGAAACTATGAATACAATCAATTTGACTCATTCTATCGTATCGGCTATACTTCCGCAAGAGGAACTGATTGGGTAACGGTGATTGGACCTGGTGCCGGGCGCTTTCAGGCTGGCCAGGGGATGCTGGCCGATCCCATTGTCATTGCCACATCCTGCTGAAATTATTCTCTAGAGAAAAGGAAGAAAAGATATGAGTACAATACCTCCTCAGGTATGTCCTTCGATACTGCAAGCCATTGGGAACACCCCCATCGTCCGCTTACAGAAGGTGGTTCCCCCCGCGAGCGCCGATGTGTTGGTCAAGTTGGAGTACTTCAATCCCACCGGCTCCTACAAAGATCGTATGGCCCTGGCCATGATAGAAGAAGCCGAAGCGCGTGGCGAGCTTCGGCCAGGTATGAGGGTCGTGGAGTATACAGGTGGCAGCACGGGCTCCTCGCTCGCCTTCGTCTGTGCTGTGAAGGGGTATGCCTTCAAGGCGGTCTCATCTGATGCCTTTGCGCGCGAAAAACTACTAACCATGCGTGCCTTCGGTGCGGACCTGATCATCCTCCCGAGCCATGGAGGGCAGACCACGCCGGACTTGATCCCTCGAATGGTTGAGGCAGCACGTGAACTAGCGGCAGAGGAGGGAACCTTTTGGACGAACCAGTTGCACAATGCCGATGTAATCAAGGGCTATGAGCCTCTTGGCCGCGAACTTCTTGAACAGATCGAGGGGCCAATTCACGCCTTTTGTGGGGCGGTGGGAACAGCGGGTATGCTCATGGGGGTTGCCAGAGCTTTGCGCCAGGCCAACAGCCGGGCACGCATCGTCGCTCTGGAACCGGCGAGCTCTGCGTTCATTTCCACAGGCAAAGCCGGAACACACGATGTGGAGGGTATTGGGATTGGATCGGTTCCTCCGCACCTGGATAGCGCCTCCTATGACGAGGTACGCGGCATCGATGAGGGCGAGGCCCGCCACCTGGCTCGCCGCCTGGCCAGGGAGGAAGGCATTTTTGCTGGTGTTTCCAGCGGCCTGAATGTAGCAGGCGCACTCCAACTTGCGCAAGAACTTGGCCCTGGGCATACCGTTGTCACAGTAGCAGTGGATACAGGGTTAAAGTACCTCGCAGGTGATCTCTATGAAGCCTAGCCCCTCTTCTTACCAATAGCTACGCGGTATGCTGTGAAGATGGGATGGCGGGCTCTCGCCGGCGAAATGAAAGATATTTCCTGGTCGTCAAGATTGCTGTGATTAGGCCCGCTATTACCTGTAGTATCAAGATTATTTTGCCAATATCGTTTGTTATCCAGGAAATGACAAAACGAATTGCAGCGGGCAAGACGTCAGCGAGATGAGAGAAGTTGAATGGAAACACAATCAAAAGCCAGAGAGAACCAATCGCCATGAACAAATTCATAGCTATCTCTAACGGGCGGGCTGGATTTCGACGACCGTTCAGTGCTCTAGCAACGGGTGCGGCTAAGGAAAAAAGTATGGGGCCATACAAGCAGAGCATTTCCAATGCTCCGAATTTGGCCGTGAAGAAGCCTGTATTCGCTACTTGATGATACACGAAGAAGCCAAATAACAGCAGCATTGCGGCGACGGCTAATAGCTCTACCCATCGTTGCGGTGTGGTAAGGATTTCATTGTCGGTTTTCGCTACGGCCGTTTTCATGTTGTTCTCCTCCTCTGGTGCAAACCATTCCATAATGGAGTGTAATGCAGGGACGTTACGAGAACATCACAAAAGTCGACTGGATGGTCACAGAGATATCACAGGTGAATAGCGGTTTCGGGGGTTCGTCAGCAGTACCAGAAGTGGTGAAGAACTCATTTTACATGATGGAATAAGAGGACTATCCAACAAATCTGTTCTATGGTAGGATAATGCCTGACCACGAGGAAAGAATACCGCAAGAGTGAGACAGTATCCCCATTTACACCTTTGTCAGGTTCTCGAGAGAGGTAGAAAGCATGGACTTTAATCAATGGACGAAGCTATTAGAACTGCTTGCTTCATTTCTTCAAATCGTTATTTGGCCTCTTATCATTTTGATCATTTTGTTTTACTTACGTATCCCGCTCAAAAAGTTTCTTGATGACATCGTTGAAATTAACCTGAAAGCAGGCCCGATTGAGACCACTGCAAAAAGAAAGCAAATTATAGAAGCCGCTACCTCGTTGGGCGCCGCTACTGCTTATTGGCAAGATGTAGCGCACGCTCAACAGCCTACCCCTGATGCGACGAAGATGAGGGGAGTTGCACAGGCCGTTGATGAACTCATGACGCCCAAAACTTCTCGACAACTCGAGGGGGCGTCAGTACTCTGGGTTGATGATAAACCGATAAATAATACATATGAAAGACAGGCGCTTGAAGCGCTCGGTATTCAATTTACCATCAGCAAGTCTACTGAAGACGCATTGGAACGGCTACAGCGCAAAAACTATGATTTCATCATATCCGATATGGGTCGTCCCCCCGATCAAAAAGCAGGGTACACATTACTAGAGAAAGTAAAGGAAATGCACATCACCACCCCCTTTATTATCTATGCTGGAAGTAGGAGGCCGGAGCATGTTGCTGAAGCGCAAAGAAGAGGAGCTTTTGGCACTACAAATGATCCTCAAGAACTGCTTGAATTTGTAGTAGGCGCTATCAAAAATGGATAATCAATTTTCGATTTGGCTTGATTAACAATCAAGA
The DNA here is from genome assembly GCA_041499255.1 of Ktedonobacteraceae bacterium. GTDB lineage: Bacteria > Chloroflexota > Ktedonobacteria > Ktedonobacterales > Ktedonobacteraceae > UBA11361. Next base: position 4,857 of record JBGQJX010000282.1, read on the forward strand.
TCAGGCACGTAAGTAACCAATACGGGCTTTCAGGAAAAGACAGTGGCATCTGGTAGACTTGCTGGAGGATACGTGCAAATAATCAAGGCTGGCAGGTAATGAGAACGCCAGATTCTATTCGTCATCTCAGAATAGCAATTATTTTAGTGCTCAGCGTGCTGGTCCTGGGTACGGTTGGCTATATGCTCATCGAACAGCTTGCGTTTGCCGATGCCTTTTATACTACCATCGAATCCACCGCATCTTGCTCCGCCTTTGTTGTAAACCACGGGTGACAAAGCGCCAGGTCAGAGCGGGGCCTGCCATTCCTGCTCCAAGATGGCATACAACAAGGTATCCCACCACCGGCCCTGCATCCACTCGTTCTCGCGCAGGTGTCCTTCCTGCCGCATGCCGATCTTTTCCAGCACGCGTGCGGAGGCGAGGTTTTCCGCAATACACCATGCCCAGATGCGATGCAACCCCACATCGCGGAAGCCGAACGCGAGGAGCCGACTGGCCGCCTCGGTCGCGAAGCCGCTGCCCCAGAAGTGAGGATCCAGTTCGTAGCCAAGGTCTGCCTCTCGGGCATCCGGTGTTTTCATGCGGATGCCGCAATTGCCAATGAGCCGCCCATCTGAAGCCAGTGTGATGGCGAGTTGGAATTTTGTACGGGGCTCTTCCTCGCGTTGGCCAAGGAACATGCGCACAAAATCACGCACATCCTGCTCTGTTCGGTGCGTCCAGTGGTTGTAGCGCAGATAGCGCGGGTCAGACTGGTAAGCGAACACAGTCGACCAATCCTCTTCTTCAAACTCGCGGAGCACGAGGCGCTTCGTCGTCAAGATCATATCATA
>JBGQJX010000283.1:0-5688 GCA_041499255.1 Ktedonobacteraceae bacterium
CCTTCTGGCTGGAGCAGCACTACCAGGCCAACGATGGCCTGGTCTGCTATGACAATGCTAATGGCTGCCAGGTATCGATCGAGTACTATCTCACCACCTATCCCAGCGCTGCGCACTTCACCGCCGATTCCCCTGGCTCCTTTCCCTGGGTAAACTACGACCTCACAAATCGCCTTGGCAATGCCGAACCTGCAATTGATCCCAAAGCCCTGGCCACCTTTGCCTCAAATCATCCTCGCATTTTTTTCATCATTGGCCGCATTTCCAGTCAAACGAAAGCGACACGCGCTTCTTCAATCACACAATGGTTGAATAGCCGCTATCATTTCATCAATCAAATTGTCACCCCTTCCGTCACCATCCGTTTGTATGCCACAGGGTAACTCCTGGACAGCGGCATTTCACTATGCTAGACTAACTATGGAAAAGTGAGGCTTTTCCCCTTGCATTGCCGGCTTTCGCTCACATGAAAGACAAAGAAATGCCCGAAACCTTCTCAGAACTGTACGCATCACTGCTCAAAAATGATGTTTTCACTATTCAAGCGAGGGAAAATGTGAATCAAGGGACAGATGCTCTCATAAGCGCACTTGCCTACGCGGAACAGGGTAAGCCCGAATTCACCCTGGCATATTTGCTCTTGTCAGACATCAGCGATAAAGAAAAACAAGAAATTCTGGCTGTCTCGTATGACCAACGAGCGAAAAACTCAGAACAAAAGGCAGAACTATTCGATTTACAATTCCATCGCCCTTTTCCACTCATTAAATTAGAAGCCCACAAGGATCGTCTGGCCGCTCAGCAAATACGGCAAGGAGGCCGTGTCCGCCATGATAGTGTAGCCAGATTACGTCTAGATACAACATTGTGAAATATACCTATTCAATGCCACCAGAGCAAAACAAAGAACTGATCCAGCGCGTTTATGCGGAAGGTTTTAACAAGGGAATACTGGCTGTTGTAGACGAGGTCTTCGCCCCCAATTTCCTTGATCGCTCGACTCCTGACCAGGTACCTGGCACAGACGGAGTCAAAGAGTATATCACCACCGTACGTAGAGGCTTTCCTGACATATATGTCACTATAGAAGATACGATTTCAACAGAGAACCAGGTTGTTGTACGCACCACATGGCATGGTACCCACCTGGGCTATTATGAGGACATTGCCCCTACCGGCAAAGAGGTGACAAGAACAATGATCCAGATTTTCTATGTTGCAAATGGTAAGTTGCTCGAGGAATGGTCTGAAGGGGATAGTCTGCGCCAAAAGATCGCTCGGTAAAAAAGAATTGCCAACGCTCAAATGAGCATTGGCAATTCTTTACGTTTCCGCTTTATCACTCTTCCGCTATGCCAGTGTTGTTTGTCTCCTCCCCTTCATCATCCTCACCATCATCCGGTGTAGTTTCCTCTTCCTCGTCGATCTCGTTCTGGCTATCCATTTTTTTACCATTCGTCGTTGCCACGGCAACAACGGTATCTCCTTCATCGAGATTCATCATCCTCCTGCCCTGTGTAGCCCGTCCGCCCCTGATAATATTGCGGACATCCATACGGATAACTACGCCTCCAGCAGAGATAATCATCAAGTCATTATCGCTATCGCCGATTACACGCGCCGCGGCCACTGGCCCCGTCTTCTCCGTAACTTTCAAGGTAATAACACCACTACCACCGCGACTCTGAGTAGGGTAATCATCTATAGGGGTACACTTCCCATAACCCTTCTCAGTAACCACCAGCAGTTCGCTATCCTTCGGTGTAAGATTGAGTGAAACGACTCTATCATCCCCTTCGCCAAGTCGAATGCCACGCACGCCTCCACTTGTCCGCGAGGCCGAACGCAATTCCTCCACAGTAAAACGTATAGCTTTACCTTGCGCAGAGATCATCAATACATCATCGTCGGCGTGTGCCAGCTTAGCGCCGATCAGTTCATCGTCTTCCTCCAGATTCATCGCGATCAAGCCTGAACGGCGCACAACCTCGAATTCATCCATTGTCGTCTTCTTGACCTCACCTTTTTTTGTGGCAACGATCATAAAGTCTCGACTGACTCCCTTAGGCACGCAGACGATAGCTGTTACACGCTCCCGCTGCTCTATAGCAATCAGGTTGATGAGATGTTCCCCTTTGGCAGTGCGACTCACTTCGGGTAATTCGTAGACTTTGAGTTGGAAGACACGGCCACGATCCGTAAAAAAGAGCAAACCATCATGACTGTGCGCGACCAGCAGGTGTCGAACGGCATCATCTTCGCGGGTAGCCATTCCTGTGATGCCTCTGCCCCCCCTGCGCTGAGCGCGATACGTGCTGGAAGGAAGCCGCTTGATATAGCCCTTCTCAGTCAGAGTCACCACGACTTCATCATTAGGAATAAGATCCTCGTCTCTAAACTCGCCTGCTTCAGCCTCCCCAAGGTCTGTACGGCGGGGATCTCCATATTTCTCTTTTAATTCCTGTAAATCACCCTTGATAATTTTACGAATTTCCTGGATGTCAGACAGTAACAAATAATAGTAGTTGATGTTCTTCAGAACATCTTTTAACTCCTCTTCAATCTTACTGCGCTCCAGGGCAGCCAGGCGAGCCAGGCGCATATCCAGGATAGCCTTGCCCTGCTCTTCCGAGAAATTGAACTGGCGCCTCAGGTTGACAAGTGCGTCATCCGCTGCTTGCGATTGACGAATAGTGCTTATAACAGCATCCAGGTTATCGAGGGCAACCTTCAAACCCTCTAAAATGTGCTTACGGGCTTCTGCTTTAGCGAGTTCATAGCGTGTGCGTCGCGTGATGACGATTTCACGATGGTTGATATGATGCTGAAGAAAGGCCTTAAGCGTCAATGTACGAGGTTGCTGCTCTACCAGCGCCAGCATATTCGCGTTAAAGGCGCTCTGCATCGCGGTGTACTTGAATAACGAATTGAGGATGCTTTCGGGGTTGGCATCACGCTTTAGCTCAATAACCATACGCATCCCTTTGCGATCGGATTCATCCCGAACTTCAGTGATACCTTCTATTTTCTTATCGCGGGCTAGCTCCGCGATCTTTTTTACCAGTTCTGCCTTATTAATCTGGTAGGGAAGTTCCGTGACAATAATACTTACACGGCCGCGCTCCGTTTCCTCAAAGTGCGTGCGAGCGCGCACAACAATACGTCCGCGCCCATTGGCGTAGGTATTACGTATACCCTCCCGCCCTTGAATAATCCCTCCAGTCGGGAAATCTGGCCCTCGCACAATACGCGAAAGTTCCTCGGTAGTAGCATCAGGACGATCAATCAGGTAGTTAATACCATCGCAGACCTCAATGAGATTGTGAGGGGGAATATTTGTTGCCATACCCACTGCGATACCAGTAGAACCATTGAGAAGAAGATTGGGTAAACGGGCAGGTAAAACTGTCGGCTCTTTGGTCTGATTATCATAATTTGGAACAAAATCTATGGTATCTTTGTCGATGTCGCCCAGCAGTTCGTCAGCAATAGCGGCCATCTTGGCCTCGGTGTAGCGCATCGCCGCTGGTGGGTCATCATCTTGCGAACCAAAATTGCCCTGCCCTAATACCAGTGGGTAACGCATTGACCAGGGTTGCGCCATGCGCACAAGGGAATCGTAAACAGCTACATCGCCATGCGGGTGATAACTTTTTAATACCTCACCAACGGTACCAGCACACTTGCGAAATTGCTTCGTAGATTGCAGCCCCATCTGGTCCATTGCATATAATACACGCCGGTGTACTGGTTTCAAACCATCTCGCACGTCAGGAAGCGCCCTGCTAACAATAACACTCATCGAATAGTCGAGATACGCACTAGTCATCTGTTCTACAATACTAACCGGTTTAATATTGCCCAGTTCCATTATGAATCCTCACCAAAAATTTAGACATAGCCAGAAGGCGATATCGGTTGAAGTGTATAAATGCATGGAGGGTCTAAGAAAAAATGTTTTATTAAGCCTACCACCCTGTATTATAGCATACCTGGACTTACGCGACAATAAGCTCAGATTTGCGATAATGTATCCCTCTCTAAGGGTGGAGTAAGAGGAGGAAAACCAGGGAAAAAAGAAAGCTGAAGAACGGCCTTGTGGTAAAGTAGGTTTACTACAAAAATCGACTTTCCGAGGAGTTTTCAGCCTTTATGAGTATAACAGTTACGGTTGCCCGTTTCCAAGGGAAACAACGCCAAGAAATCATTCAAGAAGTGCAAAAACAGATGCAAGAAGGAGCGTTACAAGCCATTAAACAGGTGCTGAGCGCCTGCCTGGAAGCAGAAGTGACGGCGCAGCTGGGACGAGAAAAAGGAGAGCCACGCCGAGCCAGTAGCCATGAGCGAGAAACTGACTGGAAATGTGGGCATTGTGGCTGCCAGGATGCCAATCACTTCACGCGAGACGGGCATTATAAAAGGAATTTGGAAACAGGGTACGGTCACCTGCAAGCTTTGCACGTTCCTATGGTGGAGTGTCAACGCTGCCATCACGATGTGATTTGTACGTTTGCTCTCCTTGAGAAGTATGAGCGGTTTTGGATAGATTTCCACCAAGATGCCCTCTTTAGCAGCGGCCTGGGGCAAAGTCTGCGAGCAATCAAAGAGCGATGGAGCGGGCAACTCAGAAGTCCCGTTGGACTGCGTACCATTAATGAGATCATTAATCAGGTGGAACCACTCGTGCATCATATGCAAGAACAGCATTTCCCAGAAGCACCGACGGTGGTTCAATGTGATGGCATTTGGGTCACCATTCAAAAGCAGAAGGAAGCCATTCAGCCTGACAAAACGCAACGGAAACGCCATCAGCGCAGTGGAAAAAAAGTCGTGATCCTGGTAGCACTCGGCTTCTGGCCAGACGGGAGACGAGAGATCCTCGATTGGGAGATAGCCAGCAGCGAAGATCATACGCAATGGGAACTCCTCTTGAAGCGTCTTTGGGTGCGTGAAGTGACTGCTGAGCAAGGATTGAAAATGATTGTACGTGATGGGTGCGGGGGATTAGGAGAAGCCGTAGCTCTCGTCTATGGAAACAGTATTCTGGATCAACGCTGTATTTTTCACAAGTTGAAGAATGTGGGTGATAAAGTGCGGAGTGAACTCAAAGGCAAAGAACACAAAGACACACGAAAAACGCTGATGGAACAAGCAGCTCTCATTTATCACGCCTCACATGCAGGAGCTGCTCGCCAACAGTTGTGTGATTGGTCACAAACGTGGCGTCCGCAAGCGCCAGATGCCGTTGCAACCCTTGAACGAGATTTTGAGCACACACTCGTTTTTTATCAGCTCGATGCAGTGACGCGTGAATGGATACGTACCACTTCTTTGCTTGAACGCACCAATCGGGAATTCCGCCGAAAATTTCGTCAGGCAGTCACCTTTGGCAGTGTGACTGGTGCCCATGTCGCTATCTATCTGCAAGTTCAGCGGCTTCATGCTTGCTGGACCAAAGCCAACTGGTGGGACGTTTCCCATGCTCTGTCTTTTTCCCTCGGTGATCTCTACCCTTAGAGAGGGATACATTATCAGATGGTAAAGCCAGCACCTCCAGGCCCGCTTACAAAAATCCTTTGCCATCATTACGCCCATAGAACGCGTTTGATATAATGTACGTGCATGCGTTTCAGTAGATTGCTATATAATGTGGAAAACACTGGAACATTCATTCTTCCGTGTTATGCG
>JBGQJX010000284.1:0-5688 GCA_041499255.1 Ktedonobacteraceae bacterium
CATTTCTTTAATCCAGCCCCGGTAATGAAGCTGGTCGAAATTGTAAAGACCATCTCAACATCGGAAGAGACCGTTGATAGAGTCAGGCAATTTGCCGTCTCGCTCGGGAAGACGCCGGTGCTGGCGAAAGATACGGCGGGCTTCATCGTCAATTTCCTGCTGATACCCTATTTGCTGGCGGCCATCCGCATGCTTGAGAATGGCATGGCGTCACGCGACGATATTGATACGGCCATGAAGCTTGGTTGTGGGTATCCAATGGGGCCGTTTACGCTGCTGGATTACGTTGGACTGGACACCACTTTGTGGGCGGCCGAGGCTATCTATGAAGAGTACAAGGATCCGTTGTATGCTCCCCCGCCACTACTGCGCAGGATGGTGATCTCGGGGATATATGGCAAGAAAAGTGGGAAGGGCTTTTACGATTACCAGTAGATGAGATAAACATACTGGCGCCTACAGGCACTGTCATTAAAGCGATGGTACGGTTTAACAGTGAGAATCTCCCGTGGCAGTTCCTCTTGTCGATGCCAGTATGTTTCATTTGAGTTGATATCTTACGGCTCAACTGGTGGCTCGGTGGAGAAAATTTTCGTGCTCTCCCCGACATACTTTTGCGGTTGAGGAATCACCTCTTCACGGTGGTACGAGCCGCTGGCATCGGTATTCATGCCCGGAGAGCGCTTACCGTAGTTATAATGTCCAGTTTCTGCCGGCGAGAGGGGACCGCGCGCAAACTGTGCTACGCCGCTGAGATCGGTGATACCAGGTTCGGGCGACTCGATATACAAGTCATCGGGAACTCGATGATATTCCTTCTTGCGTAAATCCTCTTCACTATATGAGAGATGTAAGACCTCGCCGTCAAAGCTGCTGATAGCAGCATGAGGGATATAGTATGCTTTCACAAAAAGGCCGCCACGCTCGACGAGAATGTAGCGACTGAAACGAGCCTCTACTTTGCCGAGTTTTTTTCCGTCTTTATCTACGACTTCCAGGCCAAGATCGAATAGAGGGGGAACATATGCCGCTTCAGGTAAATGTTCTTCAGATGGCATTGACGCGCTCCTTGATCAAATTTAGGGATAGATGAGATCTGATGAGCTGCCGAGATAAATACACGGCAGTTCACTGTTGATATTATAACGTATACGGCCCACTTTATGTGAGATAGCTCATTTACCTGGGAACTCTTCTGGCAATGAAAGGGGGCTATTGGTATTCGTGCCGTTGGGATGCGTTGAAGGGGAAGTAGAGCGACTACCTGGATGCGCCCTTTCAAGAGGCAACTGCTGGTGATGGTACAGACGGTTAGAGAGGAGAGCATGATTAGAGGTCATGGCTACCTGCATAGATTCAATGAGGCGTTCAAGCTGCTCTATGCTTTGAAACACCTCTTGCATACTGGCCAAGTTTCCACTATAGGTCTGTACTTGCCTGGTACGTAATGATCCTTCTTGAATCTGCATTTGGATAGCCCGTAGCTGCTCAGAGAGGTGTTGTTCCCAATTTCGCATTGTCGCCTGGGTGATTTCATTGAGTTTGACAAAGCGCTCGTCTAGCACCTTGCCGAAGATATCTACCAGGTCCTCCCAGGGTAGCTCGGTTTGCACTTCAATGGCCTCAAAACGCGATGGATGCTCACCGATTTGCACAGCAGTTTCATCAAGAGTAGGCGTTGAAAGCCGCTTGTTTAGCAGTTCTTCAATAGCCAGTAGTTGGACCGCGAGAGCGCGGTCTACCTGGCTTTCAATTTGGGGTTGCTGCTGTTGTTGCAACTCGCGGTCAACAGCCTGGGTAATGTTCAATTGATGGGAATTAAGTTTATTGCCCAGTTCAATTTGTAAGCTTCTCTGCTGTTCAGCCTGTTTCTGGGTCAAAGTTTGAATCATGTCTTGTTGCAGCATATTGACACGGCGCTCCAAATCACGGTGCAGCGTTTGTATGCGTTGATCAAAAACACGTTCCATCTCTTGTCGATGCGTAGCTAGTTTTTTTTCCAATATATCATTAAAGGCTTGTAATTCATCCGCGGTAAATGACATAGGAGCACCCTCTTCTTGCTTTGTCCCTAATACTGCTGTATTGTGCTCAGTATAGAGGAGCACCAGGTGCGTGTCAATGCAAAGGGGCTATTTTGCCCAAGTTGGCTATGTGCAAAGGACGAGAGTATAGGGCATTGATTCAAACATTACCCTGATGTCAGTTGAAAACGCTTAAGCCCCTTTCTTTTATCGAGTTCAAACAATGCACCGTGCAAGACTCCTTCGCCATAGGCGCTCCCCGGGTTAATGCACACGGTCCTCCCAATCTTCACAGTACCTCGAGACTCATGAATATGACCATGCAGGGCGATCAGGGGCTGGTATTTCTCAATCACGGCCCGTACAGCTTCCGACCCGGCCGGTCCCATGAGGATGGAACCTCCCTGAATAATAGGGCTCAGATTCTCATCTACGACAGGCGCAACATCAATAGCAGTACGAATAGGAGGGACATGCAGGTTGAAGACAGACCTGGTAGGGTCATCTAACTGGCTCACAAAATTCTCAAAGTGGCGCTGTAGCTCCTCCTCTGGCATCTCTCGCAGCGAATGCCAGGGAGTTGGATTCGCGAAGCCACTGGAGAGCATCTGGAAACCCTCGCCCAGTTCGACGATGCGGTCCTCAGGGTCCACCACAATGGGTGAACTTGCTAAGACTTCACGCAGTGCCGGCTCGTCATCGTTTCCCAGCATGACGTAGAGCCGTACTCCTTTGCCTCGTAACCGCTCCTCGGCTAAACGGATCCAGCGTCCCAGCGTCTCTTTCATGATCCGTAGAAAAAGCGCATCTATCGCCCCTCGATCATTTTCTATAGCTGCCAGTTCATCCACAGTCATGCGATGCGGGTACAGGCCGAGGTCGCGAATGCGACGTTCAAGAGCAGGCAACTGGTCTTCTGAATATGATAGTTCTTTAGTGACTGCCGGAGCATAAAAGGATGTGTTCTTGCTCACAATGGGAACCACCGCTTTGCCTGCAACGTCCCCGCCCATAATCAAAACCTCGACTCCATAAAAACCGGCGGCGTTGATGAATTTTCGCCACAGCATTTCCGAGCCATGAATGTCGGAGGCATAAAAAGATTTGAAGCTCAAAGTACAACTCCCTTACAGAAGAACTGCTGAGACAGAGGCTGGCATTACCCGTACGGTCCTGGACCGATCCGCATATTATCATGCAATCCCGCTTGTAGCTCTTGCACCGCTTCTTCCGGGCTTGCTGCAAATCGCAGAAGGTTGAGGTCTACATCGCTTACGACCAGGTTCTCGCGCACAGACTGAATGACTGGTGGCCAGCAATCGCCAAGCAAAACAAGTGGCAGGGCGCGTCCTTCGGTCTGGCTCGCCGCCCAGACTATTGCCATCTCTGAAAGCGTTCCAACACCGCCTGGGAGGGCAATGATCCCGTCACAGCGCAGGAGATGGTTGAGACGCGTACCATAGTTGCCCGACCAGCGCAGATCAGCATTCCACCGGTTAGGCTCGATACTCGTCCAGTGTTGCATGGGTAACCCGATCACGCGACCGCCCATCTCGTATGCACCACGACTGATTGCGGCCATCAGACCACCATACCCACCGGTCACAACGATAAAGCCTTTTTCTGCTAGCAACACACCTAGTTGGTGAGCGCGTACCCACCAGACGTCTTTTTTGGTGAGACGCGCAGAGCCCATAACACCGATCTCAAGTCCAACAGTTGGGAGTAACTGGTTCTCGCTCTCTCGCTCGATGTCACTCATGCCGGCTCCCCCTCTGAGACGCGGTGTATAGTCTCATAGTGCTCCTGTGCTACTTCTGGGCTGGGAAATTCAAAACGCTCCTGACCGCTTGCTTGTGTCAGATGATAGGCAAACAGACTGAGTGGCAGCGCAGCCAGCAATGGTGAGAACTCCTCTGGCATACCTGGAGCCAATGGAATAAATATCCCAGGCGCAGCCGATGGCTTCAAGTCACTGATAAATACCGTGTTGGCTCCAATGAAGTTCAGTTCGGAGAGAATCTCGACTGCCCGGTCGAAAGCGGCACCGGAAGGGGCAATGAGGAAGACAGGTGTTCCTGCGCCGCTCACAAAATACTCTTCATGCGCCCATTCTTCGATATTCGTGGCCACACCCAGTTTCTGTGGCCCCTCAAGAAGTTTAGCGGCCCCAAAGTGTGCCGTTGCCAGGTTAGGCCCGGCGCCAAGAAAGGTCACCCAATGGTGCTTTGCGAACTGCTCCGCCGCTCTCCGTGCAGGCTCATTCGCCGCTTCGAGCGTTTGCTGGGCAAGGCTGGGTACATCCCATAGCAGTGTCCGTGCCATGGCGGTACCAATTCCACGAACTACTCCCCATGCCACTGCAAGCTCAAGCAGCGCGGCCAGTATGGCAAGATATGTACTTGTACCCGGCGAGTAACCTAACGTCGGAACGGACAGTTTGATGACATTGGTCGCCTCCTTCGCTAATGGCGAATCCAGGTTGCCTGTGAGAACAAGCACACGGTGACCAAATCTCCTCGCCTGCATAGCCGCTTCGATAGTTCTGCCAACCTTACCGGAAAAGGAGATACATACAACCGCGCTGCGCGCTGGCAGGTAGCGTACACGGTAACGAGCCAGGTCAAGTGCGTGTATACCTTCGGCGCGAATACCAGCGTGCTTCTGGAAGGCGAGCACTGCGGCCGCACCTGCAAAGGCCGAATCCCCACACCCGACGAGATAGAGATGTTCAATACCAGCAGCACTCAGATCCTGAGCAAGTGCATGGAGTGGCTCGATCAGCATCTCTAGCTGTTCCGCCAGAAGCTTTGGGATCATAGCGATCTCCCCGCGCATCATATCCACAGAGCTGCTGATTCCTTGATCGGCACCTTGAACCTCAACCGGTGAAAGTGGAATGGGCGAGGGTAAGTGACGAACAAGTGGCGGATGACTACGGATGCGGGCCAGCGCTTCGGCGGGATCAACGTGAACCAGTTGCACAGAGCTAAAGTCTGCTACCGCGTAAGAAGCAGAAACATTGCCGCGCTGAGCAGAATCCACAGGGCTATATCCGAGCGACAATCCTGCAGCAAAACCACCACAGAACGCATCGCCAGCACCTGTAACATCTACCACTGGCCCCTGTGCTACGCCGACCTGATGCAACATCCCCCTGGCTTTGTCCCAGACTATCACACCGTCCCCTCCCATTTTGATCACAATAACCGGTGTAGGAAGCGTTGTAAGGTCCGTGAGGGCGCGACGCGGGTCGTCGTACCCCACCAGGTCCGTTAACTCCGAGCGACTAGGCAGGAAGGCGTCTACTCTCCCTGCCAATGCTCGCAATCGCTGCCGATAGTCAACGACGTAATCCTCGTGGGTGTCCAGAGTGATGATGGTATGAGGTGAGATATTACGTACCCTGTCCACCACAGCTTCTGCCGCATCAAGCGGCATGGCTGTAATATGCACGATAGGGGGCGGTTCCGCCTCCAGCCACTCAACCGGTAGGTCACCCGGCTGTACAGCAACCTCGCGCGACCGCTCTCTTGGAGTGCGATAGATCCAGTGGCGTTCACCACTGGTTTCATAAACCACCCAGTTGCGAACGGTTGGCCCTTGTATATCAACTACCCCCTCGGGCGCCACGCCGAGAGAGTTCAATATGGCTGTCAGGTCG